>JANXVE010000156.1 GCA_025351825.1 Chamaesiphon sp. 341R_metabat_111
TAATAGGCACCACCACAGCCGATCGCGATGAATGGGGTAAATGGCACTAACCACAATAGCCCTAACGCCAGATTTGTGCCCAGACTAGTAGCCGCATGGGTAGAGTTTTTCCAAGTTTCCTGCACCTGTAGTCCAAAAGCATCACTGGTTGGAATCGTGGACTGAGATTCCTCCAGATTGAGGTTAATCGTCGAATAAGCTACCTGCTGGCGGAGATTCTTGACTGTGGCATCCAACCGTTCGATCTGTTCGCGGATCGCGGAAAGCTCCTTGGATACTGCCAAAATATCTTTGACAGAACCCGATCGATCCATAATCTTCCTAGTCAAATCTTCTTGTTGTCGGAGATTTTTTAGTCGCGCATCGGTATCAACCAACTGCTGGCTCACATCCTCAGACTTCATTCCTTGGCTCTCTAGTCGCCCTAATTTGGTAATTTCAGCTAATGTGTTTTCTAGGTTAGCACTGGGGACTTTGAGTGTCAGCGTCGCCTGATGATTTTTGCCATTTTCGGGGACACGATCGTCCTGAAAATCATAAATATCGCCCTGCTTACTCCGCACAATCTGCCCGAGTTGTAACATCGCTTTATCGATCGATTCTAGTCGCAGCGACAGCTCGGCTGTTTTCACTAGCTGCGGTGCCTGCGGTGTGCTGGCGGCAGTACTTTCGCTTTGCTTTGCATCACCAGCAGCCCGATCTAGTTGAGCTGTAGACGAGCTTGCTGCTGGAGCTACTCCAGTGGCTTTTTCTGCCATGTCTATTTTTCTACCACAACTATTTAAAGCTATGCTACCACTGATTAAAACACTACCAATCGCCATCGTTGGCATAGCCTCTCTGAAAGAGAATCGCCAGCCCAGCCGATATAAGTTACCCATCATCCTCACACTCCACAATTTTTTTCGATCGAAGCAATTCTAACGACTGATACAAGTCCCAGTTAGCTGATTCCGATCGTTTGGGCTAAACTTCGATCGAGATCGATAGGTTCGGTCAAAAAATTATCCCAAACCTACCATCAAGTCCAGATCGGAGTTTTACTCGCCCAGCTTGAGCAATTCAACATCAAAAATCAGCGTCGCATTTGGTGGAATCACGCCACCAGCACCCGCCGCACCATATCCCAGTTTTGGTGGGATAGTCAGCTTCCGCCGCTCGCCCACTTTCATCGTACTCAGAGCTTCATCCCAACCTGGAATTACCTGTCCAGCACCTACTTTGAAGCTAAAAGGTTGACCTTTATCGCGAGAACTATCAAACTTTTTACCATTGGTTAGCGTCCCAGTATAGTGAACGAAAACTTCTTGTCCTGGTTTTGGTGTGGCTCCTTTACCCGCTTTTAGTACGGTATATTTCAAACCAGACGGAGTGGCGATCGTTTTGGGACTCTTTTTCACAGCGGCAGCAATTACATTTTCGAGCGGCTGATGTTGTGAAATATTGCTAGCTGCGATCGCATCTGGATTGCCGATCGTCAGTTGCAGCAATGAACTCAACACAGCAGTAGCAAGCATCCAACTAGAATCAACTAAAAAATTTCTCATTAATGCACCTTAATTTCCAACAATTTAACATATCATAAATCGATCTCAGTTAAAATAATTTATAGGTATTAGAGGAGTAAAAAGTGACAATGGAAACAGATTCGGCAAGTGATTTTTCAGCAGATGGATCGATCGAGCAGTATCAGCAAAGTTTGAAGATCGATCGAGCCGCCGGAAATTTGGCAGGTGAGAGCATATGTCTCAATAATTTAGGTCTAGAATATAACGATCGAGGTCAGTGGGCGGAAGCGATCGATTGTCATCAGCAAGATCTAATAATCTGTCGCAAATTGAACGATCGAGAAGGTGAAAGCGCGGCTTTTAATAATTTGGGGTTGGTATATTATAATCAAGGTAATTTAGAACAGTCGATCGATTGTCACCAAAAAAGTTTGGCGATCTGCCAAGAATTGGGAGATCGTGAAGGTGAAGGCGCGTCTTTTAATAACTTAGGGATGATCTATCGCGCTCAAAGTAAATGGGATGAGTCGATCGAATGTTATCAGCAAAATCTAATTATCGAGCGTGAAATAGGCGATTCCGAACGATCTTGGGAAGGTCAGATCCTCAACGATCTAGGTAAACTCTATCAGGCAAAAGGTCAGCTCGATCGAGCAATTCCACTGTGGCAAGAAGCTTTAGCCAAGCTACCTGAAGATACTAGAGAATATTCTATTGTTCAGGCACATTTAAAGCAAAATCTTGTTTGATCCACAAATACAAACCCGACTTTTTAGAAAAGTCGGGTTTGTACTCTACCAGTTAACAGTACATTTACGCTGAGATTAATTTAGACAGTAAGGGCAAATCGACATAGGTAGAACCGTGAATATTACCCCGAATAATTTGACAGGGATGATTTGGTTCACCCAGATCGGATAGGACTAATTTTGCCCGATCGAAATTGTGATTTTGAGTATAGTCATTAATTGTCACTAGGGTGGTAATTCCGGCATCCATTGCGGAAATCAGACCATTTTCTGAGTCTTCAAATGCTAGACAATTTGCCGCAGGTAACTTCATTTGCTCCAGCACATAGTCATAGATATCAGAAGCGGGTTTCTTTTTGGGGACGATATCGCCTGCGGCAATTACTTCAAACCAATCGGGGGTAATATCTCCAGTGAGCAGGGCGAGTACATTGGCAGGGGTAGTAGTGGTGGAGATCGCTAGGCGCAGGTTAGCAGCTCTAGCAGACGTTAGTAGACGTTTCACACCTGGACGAAGGGGAATGCCACCACCTGCTAATAGCTGGGCATAGTACTGATTTTTGGCCTTGTGCAGGTCAGCAATTAATTCATCGTTCATCTTCACGTCGGGGCGATAAGTATCGAGATAAAAGCGCATCCGCTCCTTCCCCCCTGTTACTGCGAGTAGTTTACCATATAGCTCGATCGACCAATCCCAGTCGAGTCCAGCATTAGCAAACGCTTGATTGAATGCCACCCGATGCCCATCCCGCTCGGTATCGGCTAAAGTCCCATCTACATCAAAAATTAGTGCTTGTAATCCGCTCATCCCTGTGACCTCCGCTATTTCACGCTTGTACTAGTGATGTTATCACGCTGACTTAGTGGATAGTGGATAGTGGATAGTGAATAGTGCCTCAAATTGTCTCTCTAACAGCCATTAGCTATCCACTAGTTAATCGGCTCCAAACCCTTATAATATATAAGGGGAATCAGATGTCGATACCGATATTATGCTCCCGATGACAAGCATATAGTAATTACTAATAGTTCATTTCAGCACCCGATCGTAATAACAGACTATGGCACAACTCGAAACTAGAACCGAACCGATGGTGCTGAACATGGGGCCGCACCACCCATCCATGCACGGGGTATTGCGGCTGATTGTCACCCTCGATGGGGAAGATGTCGTCGATTGTGAGCCTGTAATTGGCTATCTCCATCGCGGTATGGAAAAAATTGCCGAAAGCCGCACCAATCTGATGTTCGTGCCCTACGTTAGCCGCTGGGACTACGCAGCGGGGATGTTTAACGAAGCGATTACCGTGAATGCGGTTGAGAAACTGGCGAATATTACTGTGCCGAAACGGGCGAGTCATATCCGAGTGATCATGCTCGAACTGAATCGGATCGCCAATCACCTACTTTGGCTTGGTCCATTTATGGCTGATGTCGGCGCACAGACTCCGTTTTTCTACATCTTCCGCGAACGGGAGATGATCTACGATCTGTGGGAAGCTGCAACTGGCTATCGGATGGTGAATAACAACTACTTCCGCATCGGTGGGGTGGCTGTCGATTTACCCTATGGCTGGATCGACAAATGCTTGGATTTCTGCGACTACTTTGAGCCAAAGGTAGATGAGTATGAGAAATTAATCACCAATAACCCCATCTTCCGCCGTCGCGTCGAAGGTGTCGGTACAATCGGTCGAGAGGAAGCAATCAACTGGGGCTTGTCTGGTCCGATGTTGCGGGGTTCTGGAGTGAAGTGGGATCTGCGGAAGGTCGATAAATACGAGTGCTATGACGACTTTGATTGGGATATCCAGTACGAAACTGCTGGCGACTGTCTGGCGCGTTACTTTGTCCGCATTCGCGAGATGCGGGAATCAGTGAAGATCTTACGTCAAGCGATCGCGGCTCTACCTGGTGGTGCTTATGAGAACCTCGAAGCCAAACGGATTGCCGCAGGGCCAAAATCTGAGTGGGATGCGATGGACTATCAGTACATCAGCAAGAAAGTCGCCCCCACATTTAAGATTCCCAAGGGCGAACACTATGTTCGGATTGAAAGCGGCAAGGGTGAACTTGGCATTTTCATTGTGGGTGAGGACAATATCTTCCCGTGGCGATGGAAAATTCGCTCTGCTGATTTTAATAATCTCCAAATCCTGCCGCACCTATTGCGTGGGGTGAAAGTTGCCGATCTGGTGACAATTTTAGGTAGTGTGGATATTATTATGGGTTCTGTCGATCGATAGTAATTACAATCGATTATTCTATTTATGTCGATCGATCGATCCGAGACAAACTTGGATTGCTCGATCGATTCTTGTTCTCAATGTCAGTTAGAAATGTTACCCACCGTTATCCTCCCTGGCTATCTCGAAAGTGCTGATGTCTATCTGCCACTTCAGCAAGCTTTAACTGAACTTGGTACGCCTACAACCACAGTACCATTAAGAAAACGCGATTGGCTGCCGACACTTGGTGGTCGATCGATGATCCCAATTTTGCGCCAACTCGATCGAACTGTCAACGAAGCTTTGACTAATCATAATACTTCCCAAATTAATCTAATCGGACACTCCGCTGGTGGCTGGATTAGTCGAATTTATCTAGGTGAAATACCCTATACGATTCATGGCGATGTTGATAATACAGCCAAATTGTGGAATGCAAAATCCAAGATTGCTAACTTAATTACCCTTGGTACTCCACACATTAGTTGTGAACGCTGGACGAAGAAAAATCTCGATTTTGTTAATGATAATTATCCTGGGGCAACATATCCAGAAGTTCAATATATTTGTGTTGCTGGAAAATCAATTTATGGTGAGAAAAAGCTCGGGCAATGGTTAGCATATAGTAGCTATCAGCAGACATGTGGCGAAGGAAATACTTGGGGTGATGGAATTACAGCGATCGCCGCAGCACACTTAGTCGGTGCAACGAATATCACCATCGAAGGTGTCAAGCATTCACCGCGTAGTCCAGGGATTTGGTATGGTTCAGCAGCGGTGATCGATCGATGGGTAGAGTATTTAAGATAGATAATTTCTCGTAAGTTATAATAGTTGAGTTACTAGCTATCGTCAGAGGTGAAGTCATGCTAGCAGTTATCAATACAGGTGAAGAGAGAACTCTTCTCAAGGGTATCAGTTGGAATCTCTACGAGAACCTCCTCACAGAAATCGGGGATAACGGAACAGCCCGATTGAGCTATTATCGAGGAGATTTAGAATTTATGACTCCGCTAGCATCACATGAAAATTATAATCGGCAGATCGATCGAGCAATTATAGCTTTGGCTGAAGAACTAGAACTTGATTATAATGTATTCGGCTCAATGACGATTAAGCGTCCAGATTTAGCCGCAGGTAAAGAGCCAGATTCTTGTTATTACATTACCAACGAACTAGCAGTTCGTGGCAAACGTGAGTTAGATTTCACTCAAGATCCACCACCCGATTTATCTGTAGAAATTGACATCACGAGCAGTTCTATTAATCAACTTTCTCTTTATGCCGAACTGGGTGTTGCTGAAGTATGGCGATATAATGGATCGGAATTAATATTTTATCAATTGCAATCGGGTAAATATGCGATCGTCGATCGATCTCCCACTTTTCCAATTTTATCACCCGATCGAGTATTAGAATTTTTGGCAGATTGCCAAACGGATGGCATCAATCAAGCAGTGAAAAATCTGCGAACATGGGTTCAAGCAACTCGGTAGGCTCACATCTTGTAATAAACTAAAGTTATTAGTGTTGAGAGAACGGAGACTAACCATTCGCGATCCTAGACATCAACCTGTGTTTCGCTCAATAGTCGTTCTGTCTTATTTAACCGCAGATCGATCGCTAATAGATCGATGCCATCAATTAACTTAGGACGATCGATCGTTGCAATATTCAACTGCTCACAACAGTGGAATCTCCAATCGGCATTCTCTTGAAATTGAGTTAAAGCTTCGGTCAGAGCAGGAATAACTGGATAAGCAGCTTCAGCTTTGGCGATCGATATCGGTGGTAGCGGTCGCTCGTTGCGTAAGAACGCTAAATCGATCAGATCGCGTGAATTAGTACTAGCATCGGCGTAACGATCTGCGTTGGCTAATACTTTACTAGTAAAACAATCATTGACACTCAAACACTTTACCTGTGACCAAGTTGGTTGACGTGGTGGATCCAGCTCGAATCTACCTTCAGCAATAATTTCAGTCTTAATTGTTACGCCATCAACAACAATCCCCATTCTGATTCCATATTGGTCGGTGGTAAACCTAGTGATTTCTAATGATTCATCAGTTAATAGCAGTCGTGGATTGGAGTTACCGATCTCACTTCGCAACTTACGATAATCAGCTCCATAAGCACAAATGAAATCGATATCATTACTAGTTCGGTACTCGCCCAAGTCCAAGGATATCAGTGTCCCACCACCAAAGTAAGCTTGACATTCATTTAAAAGCTGGTGGTTTAGCCCATTCAAGATGCGATGGATGATACGGTGTCGATCGATTTTAAAATCCATGAATTCAGTTGCCAGCCACGATTTATATTCAAAGGCGAGTTGCTTAATAAAAGTCAATTCCTCCACTGGCAAATCAACTAGAAATCGATAACGCCAGCCACGCTCGTAACTGGCAAGCTTTTGGAGATCGGTCAAGCAGTAAACATCATTGACTTGCCAACCCAGAAATTTCAAGAAGGGTAATTCTGGGTGATGGAGTTTTGCCTCGATCGATGATTGCCTTTCTGAAAATTGCATGTTTTTTCTGCTATCCAAGTGGGTTCCCCAGTGAAGGGGAATTTCTTGAGCCGTGCTAAAGAGAAATCTCTTGCAAGTTTCCATTCAATTGGGTTCCGCCATGAAGGGGAATATTACCTATGTTAAACTGGAGCAGCGTAAGATGTCTAGAGAGCATTCGCTAAAATCAGGTTAGATGAGCTATTTTAGAGCGTAGATTTGAATTTCCGAATCTGGTTGCAGGTTTTACAATTCCCTGCCAAATAAACGAACGGCTCCAGGAATTTTTGCCAGATCGGCTAGGAAATCCGATCGCAATGTATTTCGATCGCCCATGAAGATACAGACAACTTCCTGACATAGATCTTCCGGCTTTGCTCCATTTATTCGCTTGATACTCACCCAGGAGCAAGCAGATGTTTTGCCGCCAACATCTGCTTGTCTTTTATATTTAGGTTGATAGATTAATTCCATCCCTCGCCCACGGGTAGCAGTCGTTTCGCCCTGAATCCAGGTGAGGGTTTTGGGATCGATCGGATTTTGATATGGTTCAGGTACTAAATATACGGCGCAGGTAGTTGGGGAAAATACTTTAGCACTGATAATTGATGGGTGTTGGCGATATCGATCGTGCCAATTAGCTATTACAGCAGCTCGAAAAACATCATAAATCAAATTTAGATCGCCACCTGCTTTATCTAATTTTGCGGGAGTTGAATTGGTAACTACTTCCGCACGCGATCTAGTTAATTCAATATGACAACCTCTGGCTGTATCAAATTTACCAGCTTTTGTTTCTAATATAAATCGATGTAATGGTCTGCGCCATCCTCTCCCAACACCACCAACTCTGACGGCAATTTTGATAACTGGTAAAATAATTTCGTCGAGAATATGTGTCGGGGCTGATATTTCAAAGCTACCCATCCAGCGATAGAATTTGGGTGTATTTCGGGATGGATCCAGTCGATCGATTGTCACTCGCAACCGCACCAATCCTTTATTGTTTAAACTTCCCAATAGCTCATCAACAGTAGCTTCAGCATCAGACTTTTCCATTACTCCGAGAAGAAATCGCATCAGCCACGATCTCAACCAGCCCCGCCAATGAGTGGGGCGGAGTTCGGGCTTGCTCACATCTTGTCCGGCACTACCTTGACTGTAAAGCGTGAAGCCAAGCTTCTTGCTACTATGTCCGACTGGCAAGCTGGGTAAGTTTGGATCGGGATTGTAGCCTGTTGGAGCCGTCAGTGCCCCATAGCCAGATGCCGTTCTACTCCCGATGCCCTGAGTAATTAGGGCTTGCTGTAGCCACTCCCAGACTGTAGCTACGTCATCTGGTTTAGCATCCCGACAGCCTCTAATCCCGATCGTGATTTCAATCTTTTGATGACCATCACCGAGGGTATATAACGATTGGGGCGAAGTAGATCCGGTGTGAAATACCTGAAAATCTTGCTGAGGATTGGTAATATCGAGGGTTAATTTAGTTGGTTGATGTGGAAATGCGTCTAGAAATTCGATTTTACCTGCACTAATTTTAGTCCCAGTTCGATCGCCGAATAATTCTCGCATTCGAGGTACTAGTTCTGGATATTGAGATACCCATGCTCGGACAATTCCTCTAATCGATGCTGCTGGAACATAGCCATTCAGGGGCAGCTTTTCAAATAGCTTTAGATTTTCACTGAGAGTGCGTTTGGATTCGGGGCGGCTGGCGTGAGGATTCCAGGCACCGCAGGGTTCACCTGCTGAGACTAGAGTTTCCAGATCTGGGTGGGGAAATGAGCCTACTTTCGATCGCCAATCGAGAGTGAAGACAACACTTTTGAAGAGTTCGGCTGTCGATCGCTTTTGATGTTGTTTGGCTAAAGCATCAATTAATTTGGTGCCACTGTACAGCAT
Source organism: Chamaesiphon sp. 341R_metabat_111 (assembly GCA_025351825.1). Classification (GTDB taxonomy): domain Bacteria; phylum Cyanobacteriota; class Cyanobacteriia; order Cyanobacteriales; family Chamaesiphonaceae; genus Chamaesiphon. The sequence continues at coordinate 8,903 of JANXVE010000156.1, forward strand.
TGATTTTGGTAGTTAGGATATGATTTTTCTACATTTGTTTGGTTCAAGGTTTCGGCTCCGCTCAACCTACGGGGGTTGAGCGGAGCCGTTGGCGGTAGCCTACCGTAGGTAAAACCCGAACTTAGCCATTATCTTCCGATTTATAAGCTCTAGCCCAAAAATTCCAATGTTGTGATAATTCTAGCGATCTCCGCCACTGGAGCATATAGACATCCGATCGATTATTCGCATAGTTAATCACGGTATCCATTAGCTTCTTGGGTTCTATATCTTCAGCTTGATTGAGTAATTGAGCGAGCAAAGATTTCCAGATTGGGAGAGTGCGTTCTCGAACTTTGCCTTCTGTCTTATTTGGGCTTTGATTGATATATCCGACAGCAGATAACAAGCCAAACGTGCGGAGATGTTGTGACAATCGATAGACAGCATTTATATCTTCTGCTGTTAGAGTCTGATTATTCAATATTTTTTGAATATGGCTATGAGCGGCTAGACTCATTTGTTCTGGTTTAATCATTTGGGTTGTGGATGGTGAATAGTGGATAGTGAATGGTGAGATCGACATTCATAAATTACTAGTCTGCGTAGGTGGAACTTGCATCACCAGTGGCAGTTTTAATCGCTGTAGCTGTTTCTAAAAGCGGAGACTTAGCATCGCCAACCCAGCTCTGCACCCAGCCTCGCCCAACATTTGCCTGTCCACCCACCTGAATCAATCCCGTCAAAATTTCTGTCATCACCTCACAATCTGCTGCTCGAATCGGATCATTTTTAGCAACACTATAGCCCCAAGCATAATAAAAAATTGTATCGCGGGGAATACATACATCTGTCCAAAATATCCCTGCGCCACCCGTATCAGCAATTACATTTCGTACCTGCGTCCAGAGTGAATGTTCCATTAATACCTGAAAATCATTATCTGGCAGCACAATTCTATTGTTTTCCCAGTGAGACTTGGTATCATCGCCTAGACTACTAGACCAATTTTCGGTTAGCTCGATCGATCTTATTTGCGCTTCATTCATCACTTCTACTTCTACTCTAGCATCTGCCACCATGTATGTATCCTTGCGACTGCCAACGGCACTAGTTAATGCTGCAAAACCATCAAATGTGCGCTGACTAATCAAGGCGCAATCTCTCAATAAAGTTGGACAACTCACCCACGTAAACACATCCTCACCCTTGACAGACATGGTACGCATTGGTACCCACAATAATCTCGCATCACCAAACCAAATTTGATGCACGCCCATTTTGCCATCGGTTAATTCTTGTCCAAATAGTCGATTAGCAACTTCTGAATTCTGGTATGACTCAACTTCATTTCGCAGACTTCCCCGCAGTGACGAGCCTGGAATATAGGGGAAATTGGTATGAACTTCACGAGCAATCTCGGAGATGTTGCCCAGATCTCCCTCGCCACCACAGTGAATCGGAGCCAAACTATATAAATAACCAACTCGAAAATCTTTCATCATATTGAACCCTAATATTTAGCCCACAGTAATTTTGAATAACCAAGACTTTGTAACTCCCTTACCCCCTTTGCTGCTTTAGTGTCTTCTACTGCTCCAAACAAAGCTTGAGGCTGGTTGAGATAGTAGACACTTCCTGCTGGAGCTGCGAACATCTGTGGTGCAGGAATGCTGCTGTTGTTCTCGCTGTCGCGAATTCTACCGCTAATCGGAATGGCTTTCTCGGTTGCAACAGAGACTAGATTTCCCTTTGTTTGATTGGGATTATTTGTGTGGGCAAGTTTCCATTCCCACGGATAACTCCGACAGAGCGCACGGTTATTTTGCTTGCGTTCAAATATACCTGGAGTAATTAGGTATGCCAAAGCTTTTTTAGTCGATCTAAAGTTTGTTGTTGATAATTCAGAAATAGTATTCCATTGCTCATCCAAAGCTGGGCATTTGTTGACAATAGCTCGGTGTCCTTCACCACCGAGTCGGATTACTGTCGGTGTGGGAAGATCGATATCTAAACCGATCGCAATCGTCCAATTTGGTAGTAACCTGACTGCATTTTCAATGAAGTAGCTACCGCTAGCTTTTACTTGTTTAGTATAGTTATCGATTGAATTGTGCGATCGAGTTTCAGTTTTCCATGGTTGTTGCTCGGAACTAAGATCCTCTGCTTCTTGACTAGGAACACCAAATGATTCTCTAGAAATATTGCCAGTTTTTAAAAAGGATTCGATCGTATCTACTGGCAAATATTGACGATATATCTGAGCTACTGATGCTGATGATGTTCGCGGTTGCGGTGGCATTACTAGTGGATTGGGTTGGGATTCATCCCAGATTATTTGTTCTAATAAGGGATGCTGTTTGTGCCATGCTAGGGGAATTAATCGATCGCCATTCACAAAATTAAGCGGTCTAGGAAAGTATAATGTATCGTGATAACACAGGAATGGCCCGATTAGTTCTAGATCTAAATTGCGATCGATAACACCTCTAACTGCACCTGCGATCGTGTGTCCAGATGGGGGAAATCCGCCCGCCGCCCATGCCCTTTCACCTGGAGTGAAGGGTTTGGCATCGCGGAATAATAGGATGTCTACAGGAGAGATTTTGTACCAATAGATCATTGCAATTCATCTCCCAATTCTATTTCACGATAACGCAGGGTAAAAGCAGCAAGCTTAAACCAATTTTTCATTTGGGCATTTAACTCTGATATTTGAGTTTGCTTAATTAACTCAGTCATAAATTCACCCAATGCTTCCTCGAATTTCTGCCGACTGATAGTGTCATCACTAAAAACTGTTCGGCGATCGCAAAAAGCTCGGCACCAAGGTTTTATAGCAGCAATATCTGGAACCGGATGTTGCTCCCATACTGTCGCAGCTTGCTCGAATAAGAGCGCGTTTAGTTTGAGCTTAGGCTCTAACTGCTTAACTATTCCTAGTAACTTCTGCCAATAATTAAAGACTGCAAATTTAGATGTAGAAGATAGAATATTTCCATTTTGATACATTACTCGTACCTGTACGGCATCTTTTTGATGGGAATCGGTAGACTGATGTTCCTTTGCTTGTGCTTCTGCTGCCCAAAGATTTTCAAGTGCGATCGCTAGTGGTACAGATTGATGTGCAATCACGATGCCAAAACTAATAGTTGCATTACCACCCATTGTAAATAAAGGACGTTGAGTAATACTAGCTGGTGCAGTAGATTTATCACGCCATTGCCAATAATCACCTGCACTTTTAAATTCATTAGCGGGATCTCGATCGCCCCGAAAACATTGACGAATATCCCACAGCCACCGATCCCATTCCCACAAATTAGTATAGGCAAGAACATCATCTCCACCTGCATAAATTAGCCTACCAGCATAGCGATTTTCAGTCAGATAAGGAACTAATCGATTAGAAAAATCTAACAGCGCACGACTAAGCGCATTATGAGTAGATGGTCCCATGCGTTTACCCAGTTCTAAAAAATCAGTGATTTTTCGAGTTTGAACAAGTTTCTCTAACTGTTCATCTGTCAAGTTCACCAATTCTTCAGTTGTTAATTTACCCAGTTTCCCGCGATCTTCATCAATAAGTTCTTGCAGCTCGGTTAGTTTTGGCAATGGAATTAAAGTGCTATCTACATATCTACTATAAGTATCTAGCTTCTCGCCCTTGAGCCATTCGCTCATGCCATCACCGTCCCCAGCAGCCAATACATACCAGTCAGTCGGATTATGCTGAGGATAAGATTTAGCAATAATAGTATTTAGTTCAGCACGGCACAATTGCAATGCTTTGATATCCTCAGGCTCTATCCCTAAATCTTCGACTAACCAACCAGCATTTAATAATCGAGGATGAAATTCTTTGAGGTTTAAATCTCCCTGTTCTGCCCAAGCAATGCCCCATTTATTGCGATCTTGCCAGTCTTTTCCTAATTGTTGCTGGTATTTATTCAAGATTTTTTGGCAAGTAGATCGATAATAGTCTGCAACTTCTGGCTGGGTTTTTAGATACCCAGCAACGCCAGAAGTTAAGTCAGGATAAGCAATTTCTAGATCCTTCCTGCCTAATAATTCCGGTAAAATATGATGCAGTCCACGCTTGACTACTTCAGTGGCATTGAGCTGTTCACTACCATTAAAGAGTGGATTTTGACGTTCCCAAAACTTCTTGATATCGCTTTCTTTTGCCCAATCTGTAGAGAGATGATGAACTGCTGCACCGATACCTGAAACAGTCGATCGAGTGCTAAATACAGTGGGCAACTGCCAATTGCGGGCATTCTTAACCGCAGTGAGATTCAGCCGAGTACTGTCAAAAATATAGCCCCACCACGAACCAATATTGGGATTATTTTTCGGCAAAAAGCTTAACTCTGCGGGCTGGAATAGTCCAGAAGGCTGACGGAAATCACCGTTCTTAATCGCCACGCTAAAATTTGGATCTGTTAATGTATACGTCTTATTTAGGGTAGCAACCCACCCCAAAAAACGAGGGTTTTGGGATTGCTTAAAATTCTCATTGGTATTACCGATCGGTAGTCCTGTCCAGTAGCTTTGCCATTGAGTATCTAGCCATCCTTCCCAACAGTTTGCAGTTGCAGCAACCTCTGTACCCCAGCCTACTTTTGCCAGGACTAAATCACCTAGTTCTTTCCAAGCTCTGCCTAGTTCTTGTTTGGCAGTTTGCATCGCTTTTGCGACTTCAGCTTGCGGTAGTACTAATACCAAAACATTTGGAAATCCAGCCGTTAGCAATGAATTAGTTGAAGGAGTTTTAATCCATGTCTTAAAATCTGGATATTCTTCCAATAACCATGAATCAATTAGCGGCTGATGAAATAAACTTGGATAGAGCAAACTATCAGCCCCATATTTCTTTGCTAGTTTCCAGGTGATTTTGGCTGATAGGTAATGCAAGATCCACGAGCCAGCCCAAAAGTCTCGCAGCTTGCGGCTAGACTTAATTAAATCTTGCACTGGCGCGAAACTAAAGCTAACTAAATAGGGGTGAGACTTGTATTTGTACCAGAGATCTTTTTCAGCGATCGCATCAAATTCTGCTATCGTTGTTTGATAGCCGATCGATGCTCCAGCCAGTGCCGCAGTCATACTAGTATGGCTCCACAGCGACGTATCGGGGATTCTGGTATCGGCTGGCATTAATAGTAATGAAGTATCGTTAAATGCCTTGCAAGCTGCTGTTGGTAAACATCGCCACAACCACCAAAATACTTTCTTAGGGTTCGTTTCTCGCTTAATTGCTTCAGGGAATAGTTCTTTTTCTCTTTTAACTAATTCTCGATCTTTCCCTGCGATCGAATCGAGATCGGCAATCTGCAATCGCTGTTTTGCACCTGATAATAGATGGGATATTTCTAATCCCTCACTACTATAATTAACTGGAGTTTTGATACTGGCAATGGCACCTCGATCGCTTGCAGCACTGATATAATCGGCATTTTTGATGTAAGTTAGCAGCTTTCCATCTGTGGGAAGCTCCTGCCAATCCGCCATCACATCTAGCTCTCGCCACAAACTTTCTTGGGATTTATCGGTATAGAATGGCTTAAATACTGGATCGTGAAGTAGTGCGAAGATTTTGGATTGCCAGTATAGATGCATTTTTTCCAGTCAACATAGTTTCCCCGTCGAATGGGAAGAGCATCTATTCTAAGCTCTTGCGCGGTAAGGTGTCTAGAGAACATTTGCGGAGATACCAGTGAGCAAACGTGTTTCAGAGTATAAATTAGAGCATCAAGTCAGCAAAAATCTTTACACATAGATCGATTCCTAGTTTGCCCCTGCGGACTGGGAATCATGAGCAATGACTTCTGGCTCGCATGGACATTTCTTTGCGGAATTAACTAGTTAATGCTATAACAGACTTACGATATAGCATCAATTCCAGATCGGCTGGTTGTCAAAAAATGCACAGTTTACTAGATCGGTGTCGCTACACCTCTAACCTGAATGGCTCCGCACTGCGCGAGTCACAGATCGATCTATTCCAACTCGTCGCTCAAATTTCTCGTCGCAGCCGACGACGATAATTTAATTCGGCATTGCTTTAGTTTGTAGGTTGGGTTTCCTTCGTCAACCCAACACACCATGTTCAGAGTTCAAGATTTTAGAACGCACAAATATTTATGGCGTTCGATATTTACTAATTTTTAGGAGTATTTTTAATGACTGTGAATACTATAGTTGCGCCAACGATTCATCCCGAATTGTTATCAACGTTTAGTCAAGATGAGTTTAATAGTCACGTCATGACTACTTATGGACGGTTCAATCTCGCCTTGATTAAGGGCGAAGGTTGTACTGTTTGGGATACGAATGGGAAGGCTTATTTGGACTTTGTAGCAGGGATTGCGACATGTACATTAGGACATGCTCATCCAGCCGTAATTGCAGCAGTAATGGCACAAATTAACACTCTTACCCATGTATCCAACCTCTACTACGTCCCCGTTCAAGGTGAACTAGCCAAGTGGCTGGTTCACCATTCCTGTGCCGATCGAGTATTCTTTTGTAACTCTGGGGCAGAAGCCAATGAGGGTGCGATCAAACTCGCTCGGAAGTATGCCCACACGGTGTTGAAGATTGCCGAACCAGTAATTTTGACCGCCCACGCCAGTTTCCACGGACGGACGCTAGCGACGATCACAGCCACCGGACAGCCTAAGTACCAACAAAATTTCACACCATTGATTCCAGGGTTTCACTATGTAACCTACAATGATTTTGGCGCGATCGAGTCTGCAATTGCTGAGTTGGATGGACGGGTAGCGGCAATCATGCTCGAACCACTCCAGGGCGAAGGTGGCGTGAATCCTGGGCAAGTTGAGTACTTCCAGCAAGTACGGAAGCTGTGTGATGAAAAAGGGATTTTATTAATCCTCGATGAAGTCCAAGTAGGCATGGGACGTTCGGGCAAATATTGGGGTTATGAGCAGCTAGGGATCGAGCCAGATATCTTCACCAGTGCCAAGGGTTTAGGCGGTGGAATTCCCGTCGGTGCGCTGTTGTGCAAAGCATCTTGCAATGTGTTCCAACCTGGCGATCATGCCAGCACCTATGGTGGAAATCCATTTGTGTGTGCGGTGGCTCTGGCTGTCTGTCAAACATTAGAACGGGAAAATATTCTCGCTAATGTCCAAGCACGGGGCGAACAATTACGGGCAGGTTTACAACAACTGGCTGCTAAATATCCGGCAATTGCAGAAGTGCGGGGTTGGGGTTTAATTAATGGGTTGGAACTCCAAGCGGATGGTCCAATTAATGCGATCGATATTGTCAAAGCAGCAATGGAGGCAGGTTTACTATTAGTGCCTGCGGGTGCAAAGGTTGTCCGGTTTGTTCCACCATTGACTGTCTCGGCAGCAGAAGTCGATCGAGCTGTGAGTATTGTCGATCGGGTATTGGCTGCAATTTAGTAGTTTATGTTGCGCCAGAAACCCGACTTTTTTAAAAAGTCGGGTTTCTTCAAGCTATCTACTCTTTAATTACGATCGCTTCAATCTTGGCGATATTTGACGCTGGATCGACTGCTGTAATCGCCCACCGGAGGGGTTCGCCCCATTTTTGGAGATTTAGCTCGATCGATCCGGCTAAGTCTGCATGTACAGCGGTAATGTCCATCTCGATTTCGATCGATTCAATAATCATTTGGTGGATAGTGAATGGTGAATGGTGGATGGTGAAAGAGTTACACTAGTGATTGGATTTGGATCTTCTCTCACCCAAAGTACTGCTAATGCTCAATTCTAAAGTCTGTTGTCAATGGATTGCTCGATCGCTAATCGTAGTCAGCATGTGGTTATCATTGGGATTGAACGATATGAGCCTAGCGATGGAAAATTATAGTCGAATCGACCTCAAAGGGCGCAGTTTTGCGGGTCAAAACCTGACTGGTGGCGTATTTGTATCAGCAGAGATGCGCGGCGTAGATTTTAGCGGTGCCAATATGACCAATGCGATGTTGACGATGGGTGTATTGCTCAAAAGCAATTTAGCTGGAGCCAATCTCACCGGAGCATTAGCCGATCGAGCCACTTTTGATGAGGCCGATCTAACTAACGCCATTTTAACAGAAGCAACTCTCACTCGATCGAGATTTTATGGCGCGAAGATTGCTGGAGCTGATTTTACTGATGCCCTGATCGATCGAGCGCAAGTGAAACTCCTCTGTGAATATGCCGAAGGTACTAATCCTGTCACGAAGGTAGCTACCCGCGATAGTCTGGGTTGCGCCTAATTCGATCGAGCTTAAACGATGCGAATTATCACCGATTTTGATGGGCCAATCATGGATTTGACCGATCGATATTATCATGTCTATCAACTTTGTTTAGCGCAAGTGCGGGAGCCAAATCAATCGATTAAAGTTCTGACTAAAGCTGAGTTTTGGACGTATAAACGGGCGAAAGTTTCTGAGCAACAGGTTGGAATTAGATCGGGATTGACAGCAGCTCAAGCCGAAACATTCAAGCAAATCCGCGATCGTACTGCCCATCAGTTAGAGTATTTACCACTCGATCGAGTGATCCCAGGGGCAATTCCCGCCCTCGAACAAATTCAAGCATCTGGAATTGAGTTAATCGTGATGACGTTGCGTCGTACCTGCGAATTGAATATGGCTTTTGAACAGTATGGACTCGATCGCTTTTTCCCACTCGATCGACGTTATTGTTTAGCTGATGATTATCACAAGCAAGGAGATATTAAAGATAAAACCCAACTCATGGCGCAAGCATTATCGGAGCTGAAACCAGATCCAGATACCTGGATGATTGGTGATACCGAAACCGATATTATCGCCGCTCAGACTCATGGCATCAGGGTAATTGGCGTGTTGTCTGGAATCAGAGATCTCGATCGATTGGAGCAATACCAACCCGACCGAATCCTCGCAGATTTAGCTGCTGCTGTAGAGTTTATATTCGATCGTCAGAACGAAACAACCTGACATTTCTAAGATCGAAATCTTTTATGGTAGGTTGGGTTGAAGAATGAAACCCAACATTTCTAATTTGCTGCTGTGTTCGTTGGGTTTCGCTTTAGCTCAACCCAACCTACGAATCTAAGAATCTCATTTACCATTCAAGCAAGATATCTAATATCGTCAAGCAAGATATCTAATATCGATCCTGGTTAAAAATCATCAAATGCAGATGTGCACTTCTAAATACAGAAAGTTCAGAAGGAATCTGAGAACGAATTACATTGACAAATCCCAACTTTTGATAAAACTTTTTGATTTCAACTGAGCAATTTAAGTAAATAGAACTTTCAATTATATTGATACAGTGTTGAATCATATAACTTCCTATTCCCTTCCTTCGATGATTGTTGGCAACTAGTATTCCTGCAATATATACAAAATCATTAAAAACTAAATAAGTAACCATCCCACATATAACATTGTCATATTCTACGATATGTGTGACGCGAGGCTTATCTTCAAGTTTCTTACGAATTGCTGTCACAGATAAGTTCAATAGTATTAAAATGAGAATTGAGCCAGCAAATATTATGCATATCGTTTTTATTTTATTTTCGGAAACAGAAATCAGACACCAAATGACTAGTACTAATACTCCGAGAAGGCCTAGCAGATGATTAGGTTGAGAATATGAAAAATCAAGTATCCGTTCAGAGTCTCGATCTGTTGCTAATCGAATTGAATATCTATCAGGCAAAGGATTTGGTTGAAATGATGACACGATCGAATCGAACCTCAGTGACTACTCAAATATCGTACCCATATTTCTTTCTTTCCTCTGCACCTCTGCGATCAAAAACATTAGTAATAGTCGATACTCAACATGAAGTAGCTCCACATCGAGAAGCTACGCGGCAACAGTTTTTGGCTCTGGCAAGGACTCTCCACTAGCTTCATAAGCAATCATTAAAGATTCTAAAGCTTCAACACCATTATTTACCGCAGACTCATATGTGTCTCCATGAGTCCGCCATTTTTGACCAGGAAAATCTGGGAAACCTACTAAATAACAATCATCTTCCTCAGACCAAGCGATCGTCATTTCATACTTAATTTTATTCGATTTTATCATCTCCGACAGTCATCATAAAGCCCTTCATCTTCAGGGGCATAACCGTTTAAAAAAGCACTGTGATTTCTAATTATGCCTTTTTTTGGTTCTGAAGATGATTCATTACTTTCTGCCGCAGTACTTAAAATCGTCCAGACTTCTTCCAGTACTGACTCAGAGGCTTGTGGTAGCAATCGGGTAATTTGTTCGATCGAGTTAAGCATGATCTCGATCTGCCTGTTTTACTATTGACTCAACATCTATTTTACTGCTGAAAGCAGTAGGGGCAATTCATCAATTGCCTCTGCTGCTTTAGGTTACTTCGCCGCAACTAAACCGTTGTGACGCAGCAACGCTGCTGGATCTGGTTCCCGTCCACGGAAGGCTGTAAACACCTCCATCGGATGCTTACTTCCGCCTAGCGATAATACCGTATCGCGGAAGCGTCGTCCGGTGGTGCCGATTGCATCTGCATCTTCCAACCCAGCATCTTCAAACGCTGCAAACGCATCCGCGCTCAAGACTTCCGCCCACTTGTAGCTGTAGTAACCAGCCGCATAGCCGCCCGCGAAAATATGTCCGAAGGAGCAAAGGAAATTGTCTTCAGGTAATGGTGGAATTACCATGCTGGTTTTGGCGAGGCGATTGCGGACATCGGGGACGGTTTCGGCTCCGCCTGGGATATAGTGTCCGTGGAGTTCGAGATCGAGCCAGCTAAAGTGGATCTGCCGCAACATGCCGCTACCACTCATGAATGTCCGTGCTGCCAGAATTTTTTGGAAATAGTGTTCGGGTAAGGGTTCACCAGTTTCGTAGTGTTTGCCGAGACTGAGCAGGGTCGGTTTGTCGTAGCACCAGTTTTCCATAAATTGGCTGGGCAGCTCGACGGCATCCCATTCGACATTCGCAATTCCTGACGCACCGACAAAATCGACGGTGGTGAGCATGTGCTGCAAACCGTGACCGAATTCGTGGAATAGGGTTTCGACTTCGCCGAAGGTCATCAGACTGGGTTTGCCGTCTACTGGGGGCGTTTGATTGCAGGTGAGGTACGCTACTGGCAACCGGATCGTGGAGCCAGCTTCATCGGTGATTTTGGCACGACTGATGCAGTCTGCCATCCAGGCACCACCGCGTTTTTCGGCGGGACGGCTGTAGGCATCGAGGTAGAAGTAGGCGATGGGTTGCTGCTGCTCGTTGGCGACTTGGAAGTAGCGGACATCAGGATGCCAAATCGGTGCTTGTCCGTCGGCGGCGGTGATGGTGATGCCAAATAGTTTGTGGGCGAGGTTAAATAAGCCTGAGAGTACTTGCTCTAGGGGAAAGTAGGGGCGCAGTTCTTCGGCATTGAAATCAAACTTAGCTTCTCGCAAACGTTCTGACCAATAAGCCATGTCCCAGTGTTTGAGATCGTTGGCTTCGGCGGCACCTTTGGAGATGGCGAAGGCGCGGAGATCTTCGATATCTTGCTTGGCGGCTTCAAAACTGGCACTGCGGAGAGATTCGAGTAGGGTTTCGACGGCGGCGACATCGGGAGCCATCTTGCTGGCTAGGCTGCGTTCGGCATAGTTGGCAAAGCCGAGAATATTGGACATCTCGCGGCGGAGTTCGAGGATGCGATCGATATTGCCCAGATTATCATAGTCCCCAGATGCTGCCCGACTGACCACAGCTTTATAGACTTGTTCGCGGAAGTCACGGCGTTGGCTATGCTGCATGAAGGGGCCATAACTTGGCGCGTCGAGGGTGATCGTCCAGGGGCCATCGGTTGGGGTAGCGGCTTCATGTCCGGCGGCTCTAGCTGACTGGGCGGCTTGTCCGAGCAAACTCGCTGGTAGTCCAGTAATTTCCTCAGATTTAGTTAGAGTGAGGCTGTATGCTTTGGTGGCATCGAGGACATTATTGGAAAATTTAGTTGAAAGTTCTGCTAGTGCTGCCTTAATCTCATTGAATCGCTCTTTAGGTGCGCCATCCAATCCGACTCCCGCTAATTCCATACTGCGGATTGCTGCAATGATAATCCGCTGTTGAGCCACATCAAAGGTCGCAAATTCGGGGCTGGCTTGAATCGCTTTATAGCCCTGGTAAATCGGTCTACTTTGTCCCACCCGTGAGGAAAATTTGACTAATTGGGGCTGCATTTCTTCATAGGCAGCACGGAGTTCGGGACTATTTTGAACGCCCATTAGGTGCCCGACAATTCCCCAGCTCCAATCGAGCCGCTCACTCAACCTGTCGAGTGGTTCGACCAATCCCGTCCAGGTAGGGATAATATTAGCTTCAAGCTGGGTTAATCCAGCGTTGGCTGCGGCGAGGAGTTCGGTGATAGCGGGAACGACTTGAGCTGGGGTAATCTCTGGAAATGGGGGTAGTCCCTGACCTTGGAGAAGTGGTTGCATAGATCGATCGTGAGAAGGTTGATAAATCTATTATCTCTCGATCTTTCTATTCACCCATATCTGGTTTACCGCCACGAGCAACCCAACTAATTGAAACAGTTGGGTTTCTATCCCAACCGCTCGGTAATTATTTCAATTATTTTAATAGTCCTTCAATATCTTTGGCGATATCTTTTGGTTCGGCATTCGAGCCATAGCGTTTGACCACATTGCCGCTACCATCGACTAAGAATTTGGTAAAGTTCCACTTAATCCCCTCGGTGCCAAAAATACCTGGAGCGGCTTTGACGAGATATTGAAATAATGGGTGAGCGGTGCCACCATTGACATCAACTTTTTCAAATAGGGGGAAGGATACGCCAAATCTGGTTTCACAAAAAGACTGAATTTCGGTCGCGCTACCTGGCTCTTGTTGTCCGAATTGATTGCAGGGAAAACCGAGCACCTCAAATCCTTTGCTGGCATATTTGTTCTGTAAATCTTGTAAGCCCTTGTACTGAGGGGTAAAGCCACAGGCACTGGCGGTGTTGACGATGAGCAGAACTTTGTCTTTGTAGGTACTTAGCTCGATCGGTTTGCCTTCGATACTGGTAGCGGAAAAGTCGTAAACTGTGGATGACATAGAGATTTCTGATTTTGTAGATCCTAATCTATTTATTATTAGTCAACTACTGTGAACTTGCTAGGTGTGATGCAGCGACTTTTGATTTTGGGTGGAACTGGGGATGCGGTGGAATTGGCGCGTCAAGCGATGAACTTGCCTGGATTGGCGGTGATTACCAGTCTGGCGGGGCGAACTAGCGCACCAAAAAAGCTAGTTGGGGCGGTGCGGGTTGGTGGCTTTGGTGGTGAAGCTGGTTTAGTTGAGTACCTGAAAGCAGCACAAATTGATTTGGGAATTGATGCGACTCACCCGTTTGCAGCACAGATCTCTTGGAATGCGGCAGGTGCAGCGAGGAAGGTGGGGATTCCCTGGTTGATGTTAATTCGTCCTGGGTGGGAGAGATTACCTCAAGATAATTGGATTGAGGTTGAGAATATTGCAGCGGCTGTCACAGCTATTCCAGCTAGTGCAGAGCGAATCTTTTTGACGATTGGTAGACAGCAACTCGCGCCTTTTGCTAGTCTGATGGATAAATGGTGTTTAATGCGATCGATCGATCCGCCTGATTCTGATATTTTATTGCCGCCTGGTGAGTTGTTGTTCGATCGAGGGCCGTTTGGTCTAGAGCAGGAGCTAAAATTATTGCAAGATTATCGAATTGATGCGATCGTCAGTAAGAATAGTGGTGGTAATGCTACTTGTGCCAAGATTATTGCAGCGAGGGAGTTGGGTCTACCTGTTGTGATGGTTCAACGTCCAGTTATGCCTGCAGGAGAAGTAGTTACGGATGTGTCGGCTGCGATGAAATGGCTAGTCAAGTATCTCGATCCAATTCCCAACTCCCAACTCCCAACTCTCAACTCCCAATCCTTCCCAAAATAGTACTGTTATTTACGCCGCCAAGTACTAGGTAGGGGTATCTATTATTTAGTGGATCGATGCGGTCTTCTGTATCGCATGATGTTCAATATTTTCGTTGATAAATCATTTGATTGGGTTATCATATGTTATAAGCCAAAATAAGGCTCTCTGTATCCACATTGTTAGAGCTGGTCTTCAAGAAAGTGTATCATACTGATACAGTTTAATTTTTAAATACATACACCCACTGAAGTGTATAAAAGACCTGAAAAAGTCTTGAAATAGTCTAAATGTTTGTTCAATTGATTTCAATACGAAATTAACGGAGAGCAGGGGTTTAAATCCCCATCTTAAAAACTCAATTCTCAATTCTCAATTCTCAATTAGTTTAAGCATCTAGATCGATCGTTTTAGCTTTATCGATGACTTCTAGTACTGATTTAGGTAGTAGTTTATCTTTGAACCAAATTACTTCGCAGGGTAGATCGTTGGCATTTAGTCCAGCTTTATCCAAATTCAATCGTTCGGAGATAGCTAGAATCAGATTTTTACAGCCGGATTTATGCACTTGAGCAAATTTCTTTTGGAGGTATTCTGGTCGCCAATAACCAACGATCTCTAAGATATAATCACGTCCGTCTGGATGAACTAATCGAAAGTCAGGAATCATTACGCTGCCTGGAATTGGCAGTAAATTTACTTCTCGCTCCAGTACCCACTCAGTTTTGAGCTTGTCCCATCGATCGGCAAATGCTGCTTCGAGCATACTATCATAGGATTTTCCTGGTGGATAATGGGTTTCCAATCCACATTTGTCGGTGAGGCTAAAGCGACCGATTTTGATATTGCCAGTGTAGAAATCTTTGGTTTGTAAGGTAGCGGCTAGGCTCCATTTGGTAACGTGTAAAATTGCGGGAATTAATTTGGCGATCGCTAGTCCATAGCGGGTGCTAGCTTTAAATAAGCTGGTGGGGCCATCAACTTTAATTGTAAATCCATGATCGGCATCACCTTCGATATAGGTCATCAATTGAAATAGTTTGAGATAGCGAAATAATAGCTTGTATTGTCCAGGTACGTTGCGATGGGCATTGATCGTAATCTCACTGGCGCGATAAAATACGCCTTGAACTTGAGAGAGATTGTAGCGATGAATTAAGGCAACTGGATCGGGAGAAGTGAATTGGGTTAAAATCCGATTGTCGGGGATATCTGCGTACAGTCCTTGGGTAATCTGCGCGGGAATAATCTCTTGTTTTAGTTCTTGACTGAGATTGCTGGCGAGAGTTGCTAAGGTTGTTTTGCTATGCTCGACGCTGGGGCTAGAAATTGCGGAGAGGGCATATACTCGTTCGCGTAAGTCTGCGGGTGGAAGGGGGCTGACAATTTCAAATTCACTGAAGCTTTTGCTTTTGAGTAAGTGGGCGAATCCACGCTTAATGCGGAAGTCGGGACTGTCTCCTTCTAGTTCCAATAGCAGTTCGTCGAGTTGTCCTTGAGTACCACCGATAATTGACTTGAAGCAATCGATAATCTCGACCGCCATTTGGATATGGTGAGCATCAATTTCGATCCGTTTGGGGACGATCGATTCGCCATTGTTTCGATAGATTAGCAGATCGCCAGGTAACATTCTAGACTTTAGGTTTTAGGTTTTAGGCTCTAGCATAACTAAAAACCATATTTAACAGAGACGCTGACAGTATTGTCTTTATAGATATTAGCAGTCGGGCCGAGGCTGCGGCGGAAGTCGATTTCGGCAGAATTCCAGCCTAGATACAGCGTAGAATTTCCACCTGGGTCTAAATCATAGCTTAAGCTGGCACCAAAGGGATTTTTGGAGACATTTCGATCGGACAAGCTCACGAATCCTCCAACTTTCAATCTGTCGCTAATTTTCCAACCAGCATTGACGATCGTTTTGCTCTCAACTGATTCTGGCAATAGACTACCAATAAATTGGGTACCGCCGATCGAGATATCGCCTAAATTAATCGCTAGTCCAGCATTGACAAAGCTCTGAGCCGAGCGGACTGGTAGGGATTGGATCGTGGTGCTGCCATCGACGATATAGTTAGCATTGACTCCAACGACGAGATTATTGCTACGATTAGATCCTAGTGCGATCGACTGGTTGGCGTTGGCAAATAGTTGAGTCGCATATTCAGGATCGGGGTTGAGATAGCCGACTCCGCCCAGGCTAAAACTGAAACCGCGTGGATTGACAACCGAGTAGTCAGTGCCCAGATATGCCTTGATATTTTGAGTGCTCTTTGGCTCAAATCCAGCGTTGACGATCGCTCCTGTAAAGTATCGCCACAGGGTATTCTCGGATAGGGTTGTGCCACTATAGCTGATGTGTGGATAATAATCGGTGCGTTGGCGAACTGTCTCCACATCAACCCGCGAAACATCCCGATTAAATACGGTGACGTAGCCTTGCCCGTAAGGATTTGACAATCCGGTGGAGTTAAAGCCCAAGCTGTCGAGATTGACGCTAACTGGCACACTGCCACCTTCACCACCACCTGCGGAAACGATCTGTGGAGCACGGAGGGTAATGTAGCGATAATCCTTATCAACTGTTCGTTCGACTACTGGAGACAAACCCATCCACAGGGCTTGATGATGGGCTTCTGGTGGCACACGCGGATCGCTACCCCGACTGGCAGCATAGCCGATGCCTGTCTGATAAACCGTTAAACTATTATCGGGGATGCGGGTAGCATTTGCCGATCGATAGAGATTGGGATTGACGACGATTTTTGCCCCTGGCTCTCCTGGTGCAATGCTGGGTTGAAAGGAGGGCAATACCTGTCCCAGTGCCGCAACAACTAGGTTGACTAGTTGATTGCGATCGCCATTAATATAGTTTAGCGATCGAATCGTCCGACCCAACGTAGATTCCCTGCCATTGGTCGCAAAATCCTGGTTTAGCCTAGTATAATTGACCGCAATCCCAGTCCCAATCGTTTCCTTACGTTCCCCATTCAAAATTGTGGGTGTACCTGGGGGTGGCGACACCAAGCCCACAGCAGGGAGATTTAAGTCAATCCCATAGTTCTGACCATTTGCACCACCCTGAAATCCTGGTTGTCTAATTGCAGCCACGGATTCAGGCGAAATCACATCACCAAATTGGCTCGTAATATTTACGCCTGTCGGCTGGAGTTTGTTGCGATCGATAACGCTATCGTCGATCTTAATGCCTGGTAAATAAGTACAGGTGCGCCCAGAACCATCGAGACAGCTAGCATCGAGACTAATTTGCTGCCGAAATCCCAGCAATGTCTGGGGCTGGGCAACGGAAACAGCGATATCCTGCTGTTGGGCAACACTGCGGACACCGCTCACTTCCAGTTGACTATTGACCCGAACTACTCGATCTGCGGTGACGCTTTGGACATTTTTCGCACTGAGCAACCGCTGAAGATCGAAACTCAGATCGCTAGTCCGAAAGTTTCCAGACTCGTAGCCACTATTGAGGAAGGTTGTAGTGAGGTGAGAAATCTTATTTCCATTCAAGACAAATTGAGTGGAAAAGGGATCGACTGCTCGATCTTCTAATGTTTGAGGCGCAATAATAAAGCGCGGATCTCGATTCGATTGCGGCTGGGGCGACGGGGTATTTGGAGTAGTAACTGCGGGGGTTTGATTAGGTGCCGGAATTAAGCTGGGATCGAGAATCGAATTGAGCGGAATGATTTGGGTGATTTGCGGTAGTGCCGGAATCACGATCGGTATGCCCCGTAAAATATTAATTACTGGGAGGGGGCTTGCTGGAGCTGTGACTTGGGCTGTTTTAGTATCGAGATCGCGATCGTCCTGCTCTCGCTCGGGACTGGACGGCTGCGTTTGACTAATGAGCTGATTGCGATCGCCTAAATTGGTTGATAAATCTGGGTTTGGAGTCTGTGCTCCGGCATTCCCACTGAGGATGAGCTGCCAACTAGCGATCGCGATGCCGTAATAGACTAATTTAGATTTCGATCTAAGTTGAGTGGGTAATTGTAAATACACGATCGACGATCCTCCGACAATTAATTCGCTTACTCCAGTTCGGTACACCCAAGTAAATATCCACCTCTGTGATTGCCGTCAGTCAGATCTGCGCCGCAAGC
The DNA here is from genome assembly GCA_025351825.1 of Chamaesiphon sp. 341R_metabat_111. Lineage (GTDB taxonomy): Bacteria > Cyanobacteriota > Cyanobacteriia > Cyanobacteriales > Chamaesiphonaceae > Chamaesiphon. Next base: position 26,922 of record JANXVE010000156.1, read on the forward strand.
AACTAGAGATGGATAAATTTTGGTCAAGGTCGATAAATCTGCGCCTCAATCTCTATGCTCTAGATTGAAACCACACTCTATTTGTTGGCAGGGATGAAAGACAAGCCAGCCGAGCTACCAGTGTATTGATAGTTGAGATTGGTCTTACTGCTGTTGTTGGTATCACCAGTTTTGTTTTTGAGTGTGTTTTCAGCTCCATCTTTACTGCTAGCAGATTGATTCGCTGCATTTTTTTGAGCAGTATCGAGGGATGCAGTTTCGGCACCCTTGGCACTGGCAGTGTTGCCATTGGCAGAACTGCTGTTAGCCGATTGACTAGCAGAATCCTTTTGAGTAAAACTGTTGGATGCAGTTTCTGAGGCTTTTGCACTGTTGCTGCTACTCGCACTTGCCGAAACATCAACTTCACTGCCACCAACACCAGAGCTATTTACGCCACCAAGATTGATGTTTGTGCCTTGAGTACCAGTTGCCTTAGCCTTGCCAGCAGCGGCAATATTATTTGCACTGGCACTTTCAGCATTTTTACCACTCGCACTGTTTCCACTACCATCCCGACTATTAGCCGACTGATTGGCAGCAGCTTGCTGTGCGTTCGCGCTGTTGGCAGATTCAGAGTTTTTGCTACTAGCAGTCTTGGTGAAACCATCTTGACTGTTTGCCGATTGACTAGCAGTGTCTTTCTGCGTTTTGCTAGTGCTAGCAAAATCAACTGTTTTGGTGACATTGCTAATATCACTGGTATTTGAGTAAGAGAAAGTCACAGGTTGGCTAAATCCCGATGCTGTCGCACTCGTACCAGCAAAATTGCTGGCAGAAGTCGCATTAGCATTGGTTTCACCAGTGGCAACAGCAGCGGAGAGTTCTTTTACTCCACTACCACCACCATTAGCATTACCACCAGGTACGATCGTGTAGTTGCCACTTGTAGCACCTTTCTGCTGAAACTTAATTGATACTGTCGCAGCGGTAGAACCAGTAGTAGGTTCGGCATAGGCAGCAATCGGACAAATTGCCGCAGCAGTAGCAGCAGTAGCGATCGCAATTGTGAGTTTAGATGAGAAATTCATGATGTTTAACCTTCCTAACGGGCAATAAATAAGATATAATTCTGACAACAAGTTTTATCTGAAATTTAACTCGTCAACGAATCGATCGAGAACAATGAATCCATGAGTTCCAACTCTAGATCGTCTAGTCGATCCAAAAATTGGCGAGTTTCTTTTGTCGCTCGCTAGATATTTTCAGTATGCCAACAATCACAATTACAGTTGCTAGAATTTTGTCTGTGCATAGACTAGCGGCGTACTGAACAAACGATAACTAAACTAATCGATTTGTCCATCGAATGGGATTAGTCTCTCTATCAAAAGCTGCCAGCAATATCACGAAGCAAAGGCTTCGCGGTCTGTAAGTCTCGTTCATTTAGTCTGAGTTCTGGTTTAGTTATTTACCTGACAAGTATTAATTAGTCAGTGAAAATAATGAATCGATTCGTTGTAGAGTGTGTGTCAAATTTCATTAACCTCATACTAAGACTTTAACTTAGATTTGACCATAACCAATCCAACTTTTAAGTAATAACGCTGGCCAAAGTCTAATTTTTTTAAGCCATATGACGGGAGTAAATTCATCAATATCTGTGCCTCGGTATCTTATCGATAACAATACGCACACCCTTTTGATGATTGAGACTCCCCTTCGTTCCCCCAACATCCCCTCGCCAAATACACCCCAAAGCCTAACTCCTAAAAAATGAGCGATCGATTTCGGAAATTCGTCCAAATAATTGGCAGTGGTCCCCATACTGGCAAAAGTCTTACCAGAGCGGAAGCAGCAGAAGCAATGCAACTGATGCTAGTTCAATCGGCCACTCCTGCCCAAATTGGTGCATTTCTGATCGCCCATCGGATCAAGCGTCCCACAGGTGCCGAGCTAGCCGGAATGCTCGATACCTACGCCCAACTCGGCCCACAGCTCCAACCCGTTGCCAGCCACACTCGATTGCCAGTCATCTTTGGAGTAGCCTATGATGGTCGATCGCGCACTGCCCCAATTTCACCGATTGTCTCCCTAATTATGACTGCGGCAGGAATTCCCACCATCCTGCATGGTGCAGAGCGAATGCCGACCAAACATGGCATCCCCCTCATTGAGATCTGGCAAGCATGGGGCGTAGATTGGAGTAAACTCGAACTCGATCGAGTCCAATCGATCTTCGCAGCTACAGGCTTAGGTTTCATCTATACCCCAACCCTATTCCCCCTCGCCACCGGACTCACCCCCTATCGCGATCAAATTGGCAAACGCCCACCATTAGCAACCCTAGAGCTAATGTGGTGCCCCTACGCTGGCGATGCCCACCTAATTTTTGGCTACGTTCACCCACCCACAGAACAGATGGCACTCGTCGCCGCCACATTGCGAGATACCCCGCATAAAATTACCACCGTCAAAGGCTTAGAAGGGAGTGTCGATTTGCCACGCGATCGCACCGCAATCATGGGTGTACATCAGTCTGGACAAGAACTAGAGCGAATCTTCCTGCATCACTACGATTATGGATTGAGCAATATCAATCCACCCCTCCGATCCACCCCCGAACTAATGTCCGATCTAGCTACCGTCTTCCGAGGCGAACCTTCCGATCTATTAGATTCTGTGCTGTGGAATGCGGGATTCTATCTCTGGCACTGTGGCGGAGCCAGTGATATGGCTGCGGGGATGAAGTTGGCGCAAGAGTTGTTGGTTAGCAGTGCTGTGAGTGAGCAGTTGGAACGGATTAGAAAGTGTCTGAACTGTGATTAGAATGATTTGATGATGGACTTGGATTAACAAAACCCAGCATCACAATAGAAAGTATGTACAAGATTCAATTTTATTTAGTGACTTACGGTAGCAGAAGCTGAAGAGGCTCGTTGATATTCAGTAAATTCATTGAAAAGACTGAAAAATTGATGTAGAGATGTTGTTTCATCAGGTGAGAAAAAGCGGATAATCTTTTCCCAAGGCTGACTATAACTAACATTGAATTTCTGTTCGATCCAAGCTTGAAACTCAGAAAACTGCTGTTCCTGAAGAGTTTCGGGAATACCAATCTGACGACGTGCAAAAAAGTAACCTGATAAGAAAGCTCCCAAGTGAGTCAAGTCAGCTTGCCCAAGATACATTGCAGGGCGTTTTTCAATATTTTTAATTAGATCGTAAAGATCGAGCGTGGAATTGTTCATGCTAAAACTCAGTTTCGTCAATCTGAAAGTCCCGACCTAAATCTTGAATCGGACTACAGAAGCTATCTATCCATTCTACTCTAGAAATTCCTTGGGGATAGATGTTATCAAATATCCGTTCTTGTCCATCGATCGAGACAGCGATTGCGGTATGCTTGCCATTTATAGATATATTTTGCCCAAGTCGATCGCAATAAATATTGCAAAATGGCTTCTGAGTACTACCTGTGAAAAGAAAGATCTGCTTTCCAGGAATTTTCTGTTGAACGAGGAAGTCCTTAATCGCAGCACCGCAGTCAAAACATGAAAAAATTGGAAAATTATCGGCAATGTCTGCAATCTGTCGCTCGATCGAAAGGTCTTCGTTTGGAGTTTCCGCCATTGTTCAGATCGTAGCCTAGGAATTTTCACCTTTTAATTATTCTATATTAGAAGATTGTTTTACTCAAACTATCCAAACATCCTCTTATGACCCAAACAGATCCCAACAACCCACTTGAGATCATCTTCGTCCCCGCCCGCACCAATCCACCACTAGGCACGATCGTTTTGCTGCATGGCTGGGGTGCCAACAACCAAGATCTCGGCGATCTCGTCCCCTATTTCAAACTGCCCGAATATCAATTCCTGTTTCCCAACGGCATCTTCGACCACGAATATAATGAGACTGGGAAAATGTGGTATTCCTTTACCGGAGCGGCTCAACTGAATAGCTATCGCTAATTTTAACATCATCGATCGATCCACATTGCGATCGAACCGCGTCTCATATCAAGGATCTGTAGGTTGGGTTGCGCGGAGCAAAACCCAACATCACCACACCAATATCTTAGAAATGTTGGGTTTCATTCTTCAACCCAACCTACAATTTACTTGTGTGCTGTGTCAATTTGAAA
>JANXVE010000188.1 GCA_025351825.1 Chamaesiphon sp. 341R_metabat_111
TGATTTCAAGTATCTTGATTTCTTAGGTTGGCACGAACAGGGCGACGGCAAAGTATTCTTAGGCATTTCAGTTGTCAATGGTCGGATCAAGGATGAAGGTGATTTTAAACTACGAACCGCCCTCCGCGAAATCGTCCAAACGTATCAAATTCCCATGCGCGTCACCCCCCATCAGAACGTGCTGATTTATGATATCGAGCCAGCCGACAAAGCGAAAATCCACCAAATCTTACTCGACAACGGAGTCGAACCAGACCCGCTCAACATTGATGGTCTCGTCCGGCTCTCGATGGCATGCCCAGCCCTACCTACCTGCGGTCTGGCCGTCACCGAATCCGAGCGTATCTCCCCCAGCGTCAACGATCGCTTTCGCGTCCTCCTGACCAAACTAGGCTTACCTGACGAGGAATTCGTCATCCGCATGACTGGCTGCCCCAATGGTTGCGCCCGTCCCTACATGGCGGAAGTCGGCTTTGTCGGCAGTTTCCCCGAAAGCTATCAAGTTTGGTTGGCTGGATGTCCCGCTCAGACTCGTCTAGCACAGGTGTACACGGACAGAATGCACATCGACGATCTGGAAGCTTTCTTCACGCCGATGTTTGAATACTTTAAAAAGGATCGGAAATCTGGTGAAAGTTTTGGTGATTTCTGCAATCGCGTTGGCTTAGAATCCATCCGCGAAGTCTGTAAACATTAATTCAAAAATCCGTAGGTTGGGTTGAGCGTAAGTGAAACCCAACTCACACACGAATATCCTAGAAATGTTGGGTTTCATTCTTCAACCAAACCTACCAATAGCAAAGGATGCGGACTTTTGGGATATGATAAAGCGATTTTTGTGTTATTTGCAGAGAAAGGAGGGAATCATAGGATAGATATCCTATTTCAAGATGTTTTAATGTTAAAACCTGTTTCCTTCTACATATCCTTAATTTCGATATTGCCCTTTTTACTATTTGGATGTAATTCTGCTACTCAACAGACAGAAAAAGCAGCCTCACAGGCAGAGGCTAGCGAGACTACAGAAGCTCCCACACCATCTTCAACTGAAGTTTCAAATACTGTCGAGAGTCCAAATCCAGTAGAATCAGCACCAGCAGTAGCCTCAGCGAAGAAAATTGCTCCAGGAGAAATGTTTAAACTTGCCTTTGATAACAAGGCAAGAGTCGAATTAATTCGGGTTAATCGAATTGAAAATCGTGAATCAGGAAAAAAAGATTTAATAAATATTCAGTATCAAGTTCGTAAAATAGATGATGGAGTTGCTGATAAAGATAACATATATGCAGATGGAATAACTGGCAGAAATATAGAAGATAGCTCAACTTACAAAGTGTTATTTGGATATCATTCAAACCGTTCTATTGAACTGAAAGAGATTAAGAAAAATGTCTCTGTCGGTGCTTATGCATGGATGAATGTACCTGAAGGAGTTAAGTCAATAGAAATTACGATACCAGGGGTTGAACCCTTTAAAGATGTACCTATTGAAGAATGGCAGGAACAGGCTGTCAAAACTAGTGAGAAGTTTGAACCTGGAAAATTTATTCAACCCAGCTTTGAGAATAGAGCAAAAGTTGAATTACTCCAGGTGAATCGTGTTAAAAGTGGAGACAGCAAGGGACGTGTCCATGTCAGATTCCGCATCAGTCGAGTTGGAGATAAAATTTTCAACAGCGATATCTTAATAGCTAGTCATGCAGTTGGCAGCAATATTGATACAAATGAATCTTATAAAGGATATTCAACAGAAAGTCTAGAATTGGCTAAATTAGAGAAAGGTAAATCAATTGAAGGATCTATATTAATGGAAATGCCAGATGATGTACACTCTTTCAATTTAAATATGCCTTCAACGCAAGCTTTTAAAAACGTCCCAATTGATTAGAAATGACAATGAAATAGTAATATCGTATGGTGGGCAGTGCTCACCACTTAGGTTTTAGACAATTTATATCAAGCGAAACACTAATACATAATTCATGCTCGTGCCTTAATCGAAGCTTTAACTTCTGCCCAAGTCATTACTTCGTCAGGATTTGCTTCATAATCATCAATTCGTCGATCGAGTTCCCGCTTTTGTGGTTCTGTAAGATCGGGGTCAACCTGTTCTGCTGCAATACTATCTAAGATGCCTTGTACCAGCCGAATTCGATCGTGGATACCTAGTGCAACTATTTGTTTTAAGGTGGTTGTGATGTCCATGAAACTCTCCTAAACACCAGTATTATAAGTTAGTGCATCTTAAATATAACAGACAAGACTTCACGATTCCGCAATAATGCGAGCATTCATCAGCGTGAAAATTCGATCGAGTTCGGTAATGCCAGCAAGCTCGGTTGTCTCTTCGCTAGTGAGGAGATTAGCTTTTTGTCGATCGATTAACACTTCCAGACGAGCTTGTAAATCATCGTTAAACTTAAACAGGTTGAGTCCGCGTACTTTTTGGATCTGGATGCCAACTTCAATCCAGAAGGAAGGTTGTACCATTGTTTGAGTAATCATCTCGTTAGCGGAGCCTCTCTCTTTGTGAATCGATCCCAATTTATTTTTCTATTTTAATCTAAGTAGAGAAAGGACTCGACTAAACGCCTCGACACCAATGGTAATGAACCCGTTCTTCATCAAATCGCTCATCATTGACTGTCACTGCTAAATCATCTGAGAACACAACGACAGCATCGACAAAATCAATGCCATACTTGCTAAAATTGGTAGCAGCTTTATTTTGTCCCACTGATATGCCATATCTTATCATATGCATATTTGTACATACTAAGACAATTAGAAGCTATAGTAACCAATCCAATACATTTTTCGATTTTAGCCTCGCAAGGGGAAAGAAGTCTGTCTTGACAAGATAGGATCGATCGCACTATCGTCTTACTAGAGCCTTATCGATCGAACATCATGGATGCAGTCATCGTCTCATCTAAATATCAAATCGTCATTCCCAAGGAAATCAGGGAATCGATGGGAATTGTCTCAGGGCAAAAAATCCAAATGATTGCCTATCGTAATCGGATCGAGCTAATTCCGATTAAACCTATTACCCAAATGAGAGGTTTCCTCAAAGGAATCGATACAGAGGTGACTAGAGAAGGAGATCGAGTTTGAATATCGTTGATTCGTCTGCTTGGCTTGCCTATTTCGCAGGTGATAGTAATGCTGAATACTTCGCCGAACCGATTGAAAATACCCCAAATTTGCTGGTTCCGAGTATTACTCTTGCTGAAGTTTTCAAAATTATCTTACGTCAGCGAGATGAAGATGTTGCTTTAACTGCAATTGCTCAGATGGAACAAGGCAAAGTTATTGTTTTGGATAGTCGCCTTGCGATCGATGCTGCATATTATGGATTGAAGCACAAACTACCCTTTGCGGATAGCATTATCTATGCCACTGCGATGAAATATGATGCCATCATCTGGACGCAAGACAACGACTTTGAATCACTCAATGGTGTGAAATATTTTTCCAAACTAGATAAAAGATAATCATCAATTTTGTCAGTCCCGATCGTTTACCATCCTGATTATGTCGTACCATTACCCAATAGTCATCGCTTCCCGATGTCCAAATTTCGGATGTTGTATGAGTTGCTATTGACAGATGAATTAGTTACCGCAGAAGGAGTATTTGCGCCGACATTACCGCCGACGGAATGGTTAGAGTTGGTTCACGATCCGGCTTATATTCAAGCCTACTATACTGGCACACTAGATCCCAAAGCACAGCGACGGATCGGTTTACCCTGGAGTCCTGAATTAGTCAATCGGACTTGTATTGCATTAGGTGGCTCGATTCTGACTGCAAAACTGGCGATCGAATATGGCATTGCTTGTAATACAGCAGGTGGAACTCACCATGCTTTTGCGAATATGGGTTCTGGATTTTGTATCTTCAACGATCTGGCGATCGCGTCCCGTGTAGTACAGAAGTTAGGTTTAGCCAAGAAGATTTTGATCGTCGATCTCGATGTTCATCAAGGCGATGGTACGGCGGCAATTTTCAAAGGAGATCCCAGCGTATTTACTTTTTCAATGCACTGTGACATCAATTTTCCGAGCAAGAAACAAATCAGCGATCTCGATGTACCCCTACTAGAAGGGATGGAAGATCCGGAGTATTTAACCACTCTTGCTCAATATTTACCAGATTTATTATCACAGGTAAAACCGGATTTAGTATTGTACGATGCAGGGGTAGATCCACATATTAACGACAGGTTGGGTAAACTAGCATTAACTGATACGGGTATATTCGATCGAGATTTTTACGTCCTAAATACCTGCGTATCTCAAGGTTATCCGATCGCTTGTGTGATCGGTGGTGGCTATGCTGAAGATTTGCCGAGTCTAGTCTATCGACACTCATTGCTGCATCGCGCAGCTAGTAAAGTTTATGGCAAATACAAGCTGTGAATACTGTTGCTAAAAGTTGAAATCAGCTCGATCATTTTTTCTCTAGTAACTTACTCGGAACACCTTCACAGCTACCAGTGGGATTTTCCTTTGTAGGTTGGGTTGATGAAGGAAACCCAACACTCACCATCCATTCGATCGATCATTAAATTAATACATTCGAGAGATCGTTAATTCTGACTCAACCAAGATTCAAGATCTGCGATCGAATTAAAATCTAATAGAGCTTCACCCAAATCTTCCAACTGAGATACATTTAACTGTTGAATGCGATCGGTAAATCGATCGGATGGATCGCCAAATTTACGACTCAACAGGCGCGTCACCATTCTAGCTTCACCTCTGGCTTCGCCGATCGACTCACCCTCAGTCTTAGCTTCCTGATAAACTCTAGTCTGCTTTAGCTCAATCCCCAGCATCGCATCTACCTCTTCTCTGCTTAAATTACCGAATTTATACACAACAATTGTTGATATCATCTCGATTATAGCTCGATCGCCATTAGCACGATCGATCGCTCTCTTAGCCTCCAGCAATTCTAAATTTGGGCAATTCAGGATGAGTTGGCAGTTGTGAGGGGTTCAAACTCATCAAGCATAAAAGAAAATAGATGCTGCCAGCTATCAAAGACAAAATAGGTAGTCAAAGTTCGCAGATCGTGGAAAAA
>JANXVE010000190.1 GCA_025351825.1 Chamaesiphon sp. 341R_metabat_111
ATGTGATGGCAATCCTAGAGCGAGGGGTCAATAAATCTACACCACAAGTTATAGAGCCAATCATCCAAGATGTGTACGATCGATTGCAAGTCGATGAGGGTATCGATCGAAAAATCAAGGATAAACCCCAACCTTCGCATATTACTGTTTATCGGTGGCTGAAAAAATACAAGCAGTCAGAGGTCTTAATCCGACTAGACCTCCAGAGATTGTGGCGATCGATCATAGTATGTTGCCTTTTTATGTGCTCGATAATGACTATAGATTACCTGCTCGGATGCCTTGGTACAAATAAAAGTCCTCGTGCCGAAGTATGGAAGCAGGCTATTCACTCTTATCCTATTTCAATACCTAGCTCTGATGATAGCTTGAAAATTTTGTTGGGCGATGTTGAAGAACGGGTAATTAGTAAAGCAGGAATTGAATTTAATTATCTGTTCTACAATAGCGATCGATTACAGTTGCTACGCCAACACTATGAAACAGAAGATGGTCGAGGAAGAAATAGAATCAGCCAGGTAGAACCACTGGTTTTAAATAGTATGAATTCAGGTATTTCTGATTTTTCTAGTGTATTTGGGACTGTCAAGGAGAACGATCGAGAATCTACGCTCATTCCTGAGCAGCAAGCTCCAGACTTGTTCGCCTGAGTCAGAAAAAATTCTCAAAGTTGATAATTGGCAACTAAGCCGAAGGTTCAATTACCGCCATAGTTTAATTCCCTTCCCTCGAACAGAATCGGGACTAGAGTTATTTCGTCAATTTCTTAGCGATGTTGAGAGCCAATTGCCATTGATGAAGAAATCAGAGCTAGCTGAAAAATCTCTGTCCGATCGGATTTACTATGCTATTGACGGCACGATCGGGCATGTGATGACGTTGATTCGGAAGGGTGCTACTCTGGCGATCGAGCAAGATCTCGTTCGCGTAGCTTCTCCTGCGGAGAGTCGATTGGATCTCAACATTCTCGGTGTTATTTACGATCAGAAGGCGGGTAAACAGAGGAATCATCTGGAAAGGTTAAGTCTGATTTCCAGTTTTCAGAAAAAGCTAGAGAGTCTCCAGATACTACCTTGATAATTAGATTTTAGATTGGCTGGCGGCAAGGAAAATAATAGATTTGGGGTAAATAAAATGTATAGTACTATGTTTAAGGAAAAGATCGATTACTTCAGTCATACTGTTGAATCGGTAGATAACTACAAAGCATATACAAATTTCCCCTTTCTACTTTGCGAAGCTAGCTTAGTTGCTCGATTAATTCAGGAAGGGCTGTCTTGGAAGCAAATTAAGGGGCAAGTTATAGATGCTTCTCAGGAGAGATTAGGCATTGGCTCAGTTGCTCCTGTGGAAGATCGAGACATTCTACAAATTAGATCGAAAGCTTCTAGGCAAGGTGCAATTAGAGCTTTAGAGCAGTCGATCGAGAATATGCCACAGCCATATATTCAATTTTTAGCAACAGGTAATAGCGATTTACGCCGAGCTACTCTATTTTTGACGTTACGAATTAATCGGCCGTTAAGGGAAGTAATATCAGAAGTTTTACTGGGTCGGATCGAAAGTCTCGATCGATCGTTGGATCGCAATACACTAGCCGCTTTTTTCGATCTAAAATCCGAACAAGAACAGATTATCAGTCAATGGTCTAAATCTACTTATCGAAAGGTCTGTAGTAATACAGTCTTAATTTTAGTTCGATCGGGATTATTAATTCCTAGCAAAGACAAAAAAACATATGAAATTCAAGTAATACCCGTACCAGTCCAACTCAAGCAGCAATTGAAAAACGACCGATTGGAACTATATTTGAAACTCATGCTCAATTAATTGCCAGAGATTTGATGACAGCATCGATCGGATCGGTGTAGAAAGATGTCTGAAATTTGGTAAATAGCTCTGGTGGAATGGTAGGGAGATCGATCGCACTAGTCATCGGTAATAGTATCCGCTTGACTCCTGCATCAAAGGCAACTTGAAGGCTAGCTGCAAGATTGTTGACGGGTTCGATCGTGCCGCCTAATGTCATCTCGCCAAAGATGGCTAGCTGAGGCTGGACGCTGCGAGAAAGGGATGCCGAGCAAAGGGAAATAAATAGAGCTAATCCGCCGTATGCTGGCACTCCCATGCCTTGGAGATCGATTAATTGGAGCAGGAAGTCGGCATTGTCGGGGTGAATACTGCCGCTGACTCGATGGGCGTTGACTTTGAAATAATTATGAGCGATCTTAATTTTAAAGGACAAATTAGTGCATCGATTATCAAATGTGTCCCCGCTTCAACTAATATCACTAACCGTGCCTTTGGGAATGATGCTTTTGTCCCTCACCACAGTTTGGAGATTTAGCATCAGATCGGGACTTTCCCCGATATACTGTCCCACCTCATCCACCATAAATAGTAATCGGTGCTTTGTACCCTTGCTGTCGAGATATTGGCGCACCGTCTGGGCGAATTTCTCAACACTGTTAGTATAATTTTGGTCGATGGCTTCTACGCCCATCCCCGTACTAACTGCCAACGCTCTACTAATATCTTCCTGATGGAACAACCAAGCATCTCGATCCTCCTCCCAAGTCGAACCGCTAGCCCGTGCAAAAGCCTGTTTAAAGGTCTGGTACTGTCCTTTTTGGTCTAGAGTCCGCTCGAACTCGGCGATCGCAGGTACAGAGCCAAAATACCCCAAATGCTCATCAAATACTTTCTGGAATACCCGCACGATACTATCGCGCTGATTTTTGCTGTTCGCCTCGGCTTTTGAGTCGATATTGAACAAGATTACATCCGTCGAACCTGTTACCGCCCGTGCCATACTAGCTCGTAGCAGTGGATCTGGGACTCTTTTCTCATCAAAGAAATCGATCGCTTGTTGTTGCTCGACTGAGATATTCGCCAGCAGATAAGACAAAATTTTGAGAAAGTGAGATTTCCCCGAACCAAAGAAGCCAGAAATCCAGACTCCCATTTTATCGATTGGAGTATCGATCGAAGTGGTATATCGTCAGAATCACTCGATCGAGATTAATCTCGATCGCATTTAGTGGCGGTTGACTTACTGCTAATTTTGGCTGTAATTCTGAAATAAATTGCTCGACGATCGGCTCATGCTCTGCATCGTAGTCGAAAATATAGTAGCCAATTTCATTCCCATTACCCTGATTTTTCAACAACCTGGGACTTTGTAATTCAGTAACCAGTGCTTTGAGACGTTGATGAATGGTCATCCAAGTTGCGATCGAACTGAAGGTGCAAGATTAGATTCTACCAGTCACATCTTTGGCGCAAACACATTAGACATTAAAAATCTACCTATAGACTGATTTATCTCCGAGCAACAATTGGTAGAACTTAGAAGTGGCTATATTTGTCTCAATCGCTGATTGGGTAAGGAGGAATCGCGCGATCGGAGGTATAATGTTAGTAGGGAACACCATCATCATCTACCTTCACACATCAATGATTGAGGAGAATGAATCTGATGCTGCAAAAAATATTAATCGCAATTGGGGATTCACCAGAGTCAGAAAAAGTACTAGAAGCTGGACTAATGCTCGCTGAAAAGTTTGGTGCTAAAATCTCGATTTTACATGTACTCAATCTGTTTCGTACTGGCTTTGAGCCAGCAGGTAATCCCCTCCTTGGTGGTAACTATCCAATGATGACCGATCTGGCGATCGAGCAATACCAACGGGAGTTGCAAGAGAGCGAAAAGCTGGGGATGGAACGGCTCCAAGCCTATGCCAAACAAGCTAACGATCGACACATTGCAGCCGAGATTTTCCAAACTACTGGAGATCCAGGTCGGACGATTTGCGATCTGGCTAAAGAATACATGACTGATATAATTGTAATCGGTCGCCATCAGCAGTCGGTGTTGAGTGAGATTTTTCTGGGTAGCACTAGCAACTATGTCTTGCATCACGCTCCCTGTTCGGTGATGGTGATTCAACAAGGTTAGATAGTTGGAGATGATGCGTAGATCTTTACCCCACCCTAACCCTCCCCTTATAAAGGGGAGGGGACAAGAGTCCCACTTTTCAAGGGGAAATTCATCTTACACAAAGTTGAATATAGTCAACGAAAACCTAGCTCCTCCAGCAATTCTAAATTTGGGCAATTCAGGATGAGTTGGCAGTTGTGAGGGGTTCAAACTCATCAAGCATAAAAGAAAATAGATGCTGCCAGCTATCAAAGACAAAATAGGTAGTCAAAGTTCGCAGATCGTGGAAAAA
>JANXVE010000002.1 GCA_025351825.1 Chamaesiphon sp. 341R_metabat_111
GCCCCCTTTTTACCAATCTGGGATCTCCAAATGCTTGCGAGTCAATTTGTTCTGCATGGATTAAAATTGGGTTTTCCATATGCGCTTACACTTTCTAGGTCTTTTTGATTCTAAACTGACTTGTGTATACACCGTAGCCTCGGAGGGGTGCCCGTAGGGCGGGGTGGGTAGATCCACGATGCTCACAGTTTATACATCTATATTCACAACTCTAGATCGCATAACGTCGATCGATCCTCGGAGGGAACATTGGGTAGAATAAACAGAGTCAAAGGTTGAGGAAGGCTTCAACTATAAATTCAATCGCCACCCTCCTCGATCGGATGTAGCTAATAAACATCCCAGCTACGGAGTAGTGCGGTTGACGAAGATCCTATCGATCGGTTAACCTTCAGACTTAGCTGCAAAATTTAAGATTAATTTAATCTATGAAAAGATTTCTACTGTTATTTCTATCAGCACCAACAGTTTTCAGCGCGATTTTGCCGATCGTCAGCACCGTAGCACCCGCTCTAGCTGCCGAGAAATCTGGAACTGAAGCCAAATTTTGTGTCAATGCTCATGCGCGGCTTGTCTGTATCAAGTCTTCACAGATAGCAAGCAACTCCTCTAAATCGACGCTGGTTGCTAGAGCCGAAGCTCAAGCTAAAAACCCTGATGCTTTCGTCAATTTTAATGAGGAAGAAAGTGATGCAGCGGCAGCAATGTTTGGTTGTGACTGTCCGGCATGTATTCGATCTCTTCGTCAATTGCGAATCATGGCACAAGTTAGTTAAATTAGTTGATAGTTGATAGTTGTTGGCGGAGCCTCTCCGTGGGAGAATAGCTGATGATTAACTTGGACAATTACGATCCTAGTGGTGTGGGGCAGGTGAATGGTAATTTGTTTGGATTGCCATTTGATTATGCATCGGCGCAGACGATTATTTTTGGAGTGCCTTGGGAAGTAACTGTTTCTTATCGCCCAGGTACGGCATCAGCTCCACAACAGATTCTGGCTGCTTCTCCTCAATTGGATCTGTATGATTTCGATCATCCAAATGGTTGGCAGCAGGGAATTTATATGCCGCCGATCGATCTAGATTTACTCGCCAAAAATAACTACTATCGATCGCAAGCAGCTCTAATTATCGATCGATTAGAACAGGGTGAATCGCTCAGTTCAACACCAGATCTCACTGCTGTATTGACAGAGATAAATCAAGCAGGTAGAGATCTCAATCAGTGGGTATTCGATCGTACAAATCGAGCAATTGCTGATGGTAAAAAAGTTGGTGTCATTGGTGGCGATCACAGTGTGCCATTAGGCTACATGCAGGCTTTGGCTACTCACTATCCTGACTTTGGAATTTTACATGTAGACGCTCATTCCGACTTGCGAGACTCCTATGAAGGCTTTGAGTTTTCCCATGCGTCGATTATGTTCAATGCTCTCAAAATTCCCCAGATTTCTAAACTGGTACAGGTGGGAATCAGGGATGTATCGGAAGTAGAGCGAGATACGATCGATCGATCGAATGGTCGCGTTGTTGTTTATTATGATTCTCTAATCAAACAACAGATGTATTCCGGTACAACTTGGGCGGAGATTTATCGAGAAGCAATTTCCCAATTACCGCAGCAGGTTTATATTAGTTTCGATGTGGATGGACTAGATCCCAAACTATGCCCTGAAACAGGCACGCCAGTTCCAGGTGGATTGGAATTAGAGCAGGCTTTTTGTCTCTGTCGCGAAGTTATTCACAGTGGTAGAGAGATTATTGGTTTTGATGTATGCGAAGTCGGAAATGCCGAATGGGATGGCAATGTCGGCGCAAGAATTGTTTATAAATTAATCAATTTGATGACGTGTAATTCGTAAATCATCTCGGATTGAAACTATCGATCGAACAATTTAAGTAGTGTAGATCGAGGCAAAACATTGACTAAATCTTGTGCGTGGGATAAACTAGGGATAAACATCTTAAAAATATAAGATTTATGACCAATGTCGTTAATAAATGGGGAAACAGTCTAGGAGTGAGAATTCCTCAGCCAATAGCAAACGCAGTGGGACTAGAGATCGGCACAGTAGTAGATGTGAAAGTTGTAGACAATACCATTGTGATTTCCACCGTCAAAAAAAAACACACTCTTGAAGACTTATTAGTTGGAGTTACCCCTGAACTAATTGGTGGAGAATATGATTGGGGCGAGCCTGTGGGCAACGAAGCATGGTAAAGACTTATAATTACATTCCTAGTCGAGGCGATATCGTTAGATTAAATTTTGACCCAACATTAGGAAGAGAACAAGCAGGATATCGCCCTGCACTAATTGTGACCACACAAGAATTTAATAAAGCTACCAGACTAGCCTTAGCCTGCCCCATCACTGGTAAGGTGAAGGGTTTTAATCTAGAAGTAGTTTTACCAGCAGGATTATCTACCAGTGGTGCGATCTTGGCTTTCCAAGTTAAGACTATCGACTGGTACGAGCGTCAGATAAAATATATAGAATCGCTGCCACAAGAGACGATCGATGAAGTATTGTCTAAATTACAAGTGTTAATAAGTTAACTCGATTTCAATCTAAATTAGCTCTCGATCGATCTGCTACTTCACGAACTTTCTCATGGAAATTTTCGTATTGAGGTAAGTCATCGATGATTTCATGCCAAGGGGATTTGGAGCCGACGAAAATATGTCCCTCAACTTGATTATTTGGAGCCTGTTCGATTCCGCCGAGTGGCACACCAACGAGATCGGGTCGGTTATCATAGGTACTAATAAGATTCGAGCCACAGACTGAACAAAATACTTTCACCGTGTCTGCTGAGGAATGGTATCTAGACAACAGTTCTTCGCCTCTAATCCAGTTAAACTTGCTGCGCCCGATCGTAGCTCTCGTTCTAAAAGCGGCACCATGCCAGCGTCTACACTTGGAACAATGACAGTTAAATATTGGCCCTAATTCGCCATTAATTTCATAAGCAATACCTTCACACAAACATTTACCAGTTAGCTTTTGCATCTATAGGTATCCTCTGTCGATCGAATTATCATCAACTATTACTGTCGATTCTACCAATCTCTCGTATGGTTCAGACTACTCGCAATCCAACTACTATCGCTGAATCCACCACAAATACGATCGTCCTAGATATCGCCGGAATGAAATGTGCGGGATGTGTTGGGGCGGTTGAAAAACATCTCCTCGCCGAAACAGGCGTAAAATCCGCATCTGTCAATCTGCTGACTGGGGTAGCCGCAATTGCAGTAGAAAAACAGACAGTTACCGCCACCGCGCTGGCTAATAAATTAACAACCAAAGGTTTTCCCAGTCAACCGCGAATATTAGCAGGTAACGAGGATCGATCGCATCAACGCCAGATTAAATACGCCCAAGAATCCAAACAAATTTTGTGGCAGCTAATCACTGCGGGGACGCTACTGGGACTCTCCGCTGTCGGACATTTTGCCCAACCAGATAGTAGTCACCTGCATCATGGGTATTCGGTTCTGAATAACTTTTGGTGGCACTGGGGTTTTGCGACACTGGCGATCGTATTTCCAGGTAGAGCGATCCTCGTCGATGGCTGGCGGAGTCTGTGGTACGGCAGCCCGAATATGAATACCCTAGTGGGTTTGGGGACGATTGCTTCCTATACCGCCAGCCTCATCGCGCTACTGATGCCGAGTTTGGGCTGGGAATGCTTCTTTGAAGAACCCGTGATGATTATCGGGTTTATCACCTTGGGGCGCACCCTCGAACAACAGGCTAAACATCGCGCTGCTAATGCATTCGATCGATTACTTTCACTTCAGCCGACAATAGCGCGGTTGGTAAGTCCCGATCCCGAACGTCCCCAGGCGATCGAAATACCTGTAGAACAGGTCAAAATCGGTGAATACCTGCGAGTATTACCTGGAGAAAAGATCCCCACTGATGGCGTGATTCGCTGGGGTGAGACGACAATTGATGAGTCACTAATTACGGGCGAATCGATCCCAGTACTCAAGCAGTTGGGGGATGGGGTAATTGCCGGAACAGTGAATCAATCGGGAGCGATCTCGATCGAAGTAACTCGCACGGGTGATGATACTACCCTAGCCCAAATTATCGCCCTAGTTGAATCAGCCCAAACCCGCAAGGCTCCAGTCCAGAAATTCGCCGATACTGTAGCTGGATACTTTACCTATGGCGTAATTGCGATCGCAACTCTCACATTTTTATTCTGGTATTTTATCGGCACCCACAACCCCAATTTAGATCCGCCGATTTCTAGTCTCACGCCGCTCAAAGCCGCGATCGCCGTGATGGTGGTGGCGTGTCCCTGTGCCCTGGGTTTAGCCACGCCTACGGCGATTCTCGTGGGGACGGGGATTGGTGCAGAATCGGGATTATTGATTAAGGGTGGGGATGTCTTGGAAACAGTGCATCGTCTAGATACGGTAGTATTTGACAAGACGGGGACGCTGACTGAAGGGAAACCGCAGGTTACAGACATTCTTACGGCTGACGATATCACAGTGAGCCAGCGGTTCCAACCGCTGCTAGTGGTGCAAAGTCTGCCCACGCAAATTAATAATGATATTAGTTTGTTGGAACTGGATGACAAGACAATCAGTTCGACTGAATTACTGCAACTCGCAGCCGCTGCCGAAAGCGTCACAAATCATCCTCTCGCAGTGGCAATTGGGCAAGAAGCTACACGACTGGGTTTGACGATTCCAGTAGTACTAAATTCCCAGACAGTGGCGGGTTTGGGTGTCTATGCCCAAGTGCAAATCACTGGCGATCCTCTCGATGGAAAGTATCAAGTAATTGTTGGGAATCAAAATTGTCTGACTGCCAAAGGAATTGAAGTTAGTGAAGAATGGCTAGTTGCGGCTGAAAAGTTAACCGTTGCGGGCAAAACTGTGATGTATGTCGCGATCGTCGAACAGCTACCATCAGCTAGTAAGATCGTGGGGATAATTGGGGCAGTCGATCGATTGCGGGTAGATGCGATCGATACCGTCAAGCAGTTACAGCAGAAGGGTTTGCGGGTAGCATTGCTCACAGGGGACAGAGCACCAGTCGCCAAACTCATCGCGGCTGAACTGGGCATTCTGGATGTCTATTCTGAGATATTACCCCAAGATAAAGCGCGAATTATTCAATCTTTACAAACGCCCCATCTCTCTTCCGGTATCCCCCACAAAGTAGCGATGATCGGCGATGGCATTAACGACGCGCCCGCTCTTGCCCAAGCGGATGTGGGAATTGCAATGAATGCGGGTACCGATGTGGCGATCGAAGTAGCTGATATCATCTTGATGCGCGATCGATTATTGGATGTGGTTTACTCGATCGAATTATCCACCCAAACCTTCACCAAAATTCGTCAAAATCTCTTCTGGGCGGCAATCTACAATCTCATGGGGATTCCAGCAGCAGCGGGATTGCTCTATTGGTTTGGTTGGGGGGCGATGCTCAGTCCCTCAGCCGCTGGGGCGATGATGGCATTAAGTTCGGTTAGTGTCGTTACCAATTCACTATTGCTACGATTGGGCAGATCGAAAACCAAAGTAATTAATTAGCAGTCGATCTCTGGGCATACTAATATAGATCTTGCTACTGCCGATTACTTAACGGTAGGCTGTACCAACAATTACCTACGGTACGCTACGCGAAAGGACACCAAGTAGCAGTCAAAATTGGGATAACTTACATGTACGTTAGAAAAATTTTAAGCAACGCGATCGTGGTTGCTGTATTGCTATGTACTGCCACATCAGTCATTGCCGCACCCGATCTCAAGAGCTTTTTTAGCTCTCCTCAATTCGATCTACCACCCTTATTAAAAGATGTGAAATTTGGAATGAGCGACGCAGAAATTCAGCGCGTCATTCCTGAATTCAAGGAAAACTATTACTTTAAAGTCAAAGGCAATGAAGACATCCAGGTTGCTAAGGATATGTCTGGTGGTTCACTCCAGGCAATTTATATCGAATTAGCTTCAGATCTGACTAAAACTTCGTCTTTTTTACAACAACAGTGGGGCAAGACACCAACGCAGATAAATGCTCTCAACGAAACAGAATATCATTGGCTGGATGCGGGAAAAGGGATCCGTGCGAAATTAGATAAGCAGGCAAGTGTATCGCAGTTGAGTTACTACAAGTATATTCCAATTCAAACGCTATTCCCCCAAAATATTCCATCTCTACCAACACCGATTGAAAAAATTAGAATTGGATCGTCTGTCGCAAACATCAAAAAAATCAGTCCCGACTTTAGAGACAAAAAATTTCCTAACACAAACTATACGGATCTGAAGGGATATTTCGATGCGAGAATCTGGTACTTTTCAGAAAAGAAATCCACGATCGACTCCTTAACTTTATCTTTTCCAAATGTCGAAAACTTGCGCGGCATTTTAATTAAAAAATGGGGAGCACCTAAAAAGAATGCAGCAGGTAAAGAATATTGGAAAAATGACAGCTTAGAATATCTAGATGCCAAAGGAAAAACTAAAAAGGGCATATTTATTATTTATCAAGCCGAGCCAGAGGGATTCAATCATAGTTTAGAATTTAAATCTAATTTGGATCTGTAAGTTCCCTGAAAATGCGGAATTTCATGCTAACCAAAGATCGCTCCTCCAACACTGAGACTATCGGGCTTAAAACTCAACCCAACCTACTGCAAGAAACCTCACTCTTTCCTATGGATACTCGATCGAACTCAGTCGCATAAATTTTGCTTTAGGGTCAGTGAGTTATTTACCCGCAGCAATCCGATACTTATCTAATAAGTCGAAAAACTGGATCGGAAAGTCATACATTTTCCTTCATAACGATCGAGTTATGTTATAATAAAATTAGAACCAATTTTAGCTTAGTCGATATGGTTGCCCAAGTTACTACCACGATCGCACCTGAAATCATCTATCCAGACTGTGACGGTCAACCCATGTCCGACAATACCAAGCAATTTCGGTGGATCGTCACAATTAAAGAAAATATCGAACTACTTTTCGACCAAGATCCCAACGTATTTATCGCTGGAGATTTATTGTGGTATCCGATCGAAGGTGACAACAAAACTCGGCTAGCACCCGACACAATGGTCGTATTTGGCAGACCAAAAGGAGATAGAGGTTCATATCAACAGTGGAAAGAAGGTGGAATTCCGCCCCAAGTCGTATTTGAAATCCTTTCCCCTGGTAATCGCATGGGAGAAATGAACCGCAAGCTTCGCTTTTACGAGCAGCATGGTGTCGAAGAATACTATATCTACGACCCAGATCGGATTGATTTTACAGGATGGATTCGCAGTGGTGAAAGGCTAGAAGCGATAGACGATTTGACTACTTGGACTAGTCCGAGACTAGCCATAGAATTTCAGATGCAGCCTGATACCCTGGTGATTTACCATCCTGACGGTCGCCCTTTCTTGGGTTTTGTAGAGTTGGATCTACGTCGCCAACAAGCAGAGCAAGAACTAGAGCAAGCCAATCGACGCACAGAAGCAGCTATGCAGCAAGCGGAAGCAGCTACGCAGCAAGCAGCAGCAGCTACCCAACGAGCCGAAATGTTAGCGACGAAATTACGTGAATTAGGTATTGACGATCCCTAAACGACAACTAATTGCCATCTACAATATTACCCCCTGTAGGTTGAGTAGAAGCCCGCGTTTGTGTGACGGCTCCCATAGGAGAAAACCCAACAATCTCAGCGTTTGAGGATTGACTAAAATTATCGTGCATCCCTTCATCATCCCGATCCTTTCAATAATGAGACTCAACATGAACGACCTCACTTAATGCTTCCTCAATCACTGCATCACTGACACCTCGACGCTTCAAACTTGCGACTAAGGCTGTCACTGTCTCGCTTTCAAATCGTTCTAAATCGAGACGCAAACATTGACCGATATAAGCACGAATTAATGGCTGATAACCTGAAAAGCCCAATAGTGGAGCGACTTTTTTCAGATCTTCAACAACATCTTCGGGCATCCGAATCGTTATGGTAGTCATGGGACGATTCCTGTCTAATCGCTGCTTTAGTGCTTCAATCTTCATACTGTGTTCTCTCCTGACGAGTTGTTTTTCGTGCTGAAACAATGCGAATGAAGTTCTCTTCACGCTCAATATGAACCACATACAGTAGATTCCATCGAGCATCTAGCCCAATTACAGCATCTCGCGCTTCTTCATTACGGCTAGCATCAACGACAACTAGAAATGGGTCAAAGAAAGACTCAGCAGCTTGCTCGAAGGTAATACCACCATGATTTATAGGATTTATCCGTGCTTTTTCCTCATCCCATACAAAAGTAATGCCGTTGAGTACGAAGTACACATTCATAGCACCTAGTATAAACAAAACGTATTTACGATGTCAATACGTTCCATGACTATCACAGGTATTGTCCCGATCGAATAAACTATGATCGAACCTCAAACACTGAAATTATCGAGTTTCTCGAATTAGGTAATCGCTCGATCGTTCCAACAGGATATAAAGATGCTCCTCAATACCGATCGTTGGCGTAGCCTCTCGGAACGAGAATCGAACCTCAAACACTGAATTTTTTTGGCTTCGAGGCTCAAGTCAACCTATGGTAACTGTTCTGGATGACAATTCCCACACTAATGAAGTAAGATAGAGCAGAATTATTCAATCGTCTGTGGCGGAACATCATTAGGCATGAGACATTGACAGTAAATTTTCTTCGCAGTCTCTATCATTACACTACTGAATATGGACATTTTGCTATCATAGAGAGTGGGGTCTTTCGTCCCTCATTAACAAAAAAGAATGGTAGAGATGTTCTGTTCGGAGAAGGTCAGTATTTTACAAATATAGCACCAGAGAGGATTACAGCTAGATCTCAGTCTCAGATGACCCAACTGCAAATAGAATCTGGTCAGATCTCGTTACTACAACTTTCCCGATACACAATAGGAGGAACTCGGCATCTGGAAAAATTGGATTATTTTATTGTGTTTGATGTTTCACATCTAGGAATTATTCAGTGTAATGAATATATTTATTTGCATCCAAGTTCTATCGATCTGAACGTTCGGGATTTAATCATTCGCTCTGGCAAAACGTTTCCATGAAACAATATTTAAAATTTTCATCAGAGTCTAAGCTAGGTATCGGCACTCAGTATGTCGAATTAGATAGTGAGGGTTGGGCTGTTCGACAAGTAGAACGTTATGGGAGCAGGCTATTTAATTCTCAGCAAATTAATCATCCAGAAATCGGTGGAATTGCTTTATGCGATCAGCAGTTCTTGGAGTCACATATCGAGTCCGATTGTATAATTAGTGTGGAAGAATTTGAGTCAATATGGAAGTTTTCGTTATTGCAGACAGTAAAGTCATGAAACGATCGATATCACAATCTCAAACCGATCGACTATCCAATCTCAAGCATAGATCGAGAGTTGTAGGTTGGGTAAAGTGAAGCAGAACCCAACAGCAAGAATATCGATCGATAATTCCAACAGGATATAAAAATACTCCTCAACAACGATCGATCGAACCTCAAACACTGAAATTGTTGGGTTTCGAGGCTCAACCCAACCTACGGGTAGAAATCTCACTATAATCTCCAGTATTGGTCGTTATGAAATGCAAACATTCGCTACAATGGGTGGTGTAGCTAGGATGGAACCCATCTGATAATTATGACTTCTCAGCTAGAATCATTAATTCAACAAGCAGCCAAACTCGATCGAGATGAAAGAATCGAGCTAATTACTCATGTTGCCAACTCTCTCCACTCCAGCAACGATACCAATACAGAGCTGTTTTTGACTGAGCTTCAGCAAGTCCAACTAGATCGACTGAGATCGGAGATCGAAGTCGGCTTAGAACAAATAAAAACAGGTGATACTGTCGATGGCGAAACAGTTTTTGCTAACTTGAGAACTAGAATCGACAGTTACAGAGAGCCAAAATAGTGAGTACTTACTCTTTTACCAAAGCCGCAATTCAAGATTTAGAATCGATTTGTGATGATATTGCAATCGATAACCCAGATGCCGCTAGCAATCTATTTGATGATATTAGAAAACAATGTGTGCGTGTTGCCAAGTTCCCATTAAGTGGGAAGAACTATGACACGCTTAAACCAAATTTACGTGGTTTTATCGTCAAAAACTATATCGTCTTCTACACTATTGAAAGCGAAAATATTACAGTCGTTAAAATAGTTAGCGGTTACAGAGATCTAGAAGCCATATTTCGATCGATCTAACAATCTCAAATCGTTCGCGTAGCGTGCCTTCGGCAATCGATAATCCCAACAGGATACAAAGATACTCCTCAATCGAGATCGATCGAGCCTCAAACACTGAAATTGTTGGGTTTCAAGACTCAACCCAATCTACAGACTATTTGAGCTAAAATAAAAATATATCTTTAATTGCCCTTAATAATCGTATGGAGCAAGCACTTCTCGAACAAATTCAGCGACTACCAGAGTCGGTGCAACAGGAAGCCCTGCATTATATTGAAGGTTTGGTTGCAAAGCATAATCAGTCAGCGAAAACACCCCCACTCGATCGAAAGAATGCTTTCGGCATTTGGAAAGGACAAGTATGGATGGCTGATGATTTTAATGCTCCTTTGGATGATTTGCAGGAATATATGTAATGGCAGAATGCTACTTGCTAGATACTCATGTGTTTCTGTGGTTGATTCAAGGCGATCCACAATTGAGCAATCGAGCAAGGGAAATTATATCTGATGATACGAATCAGCTTAGTTTTAGTGTGGTAAGTATTTGGGAAATTGTAATTAAGTTAAATATTGGCAAGTTAAATATAGAGCATACGATCGAAGGTATTTACACACTTTTATCTCAACTCAATATTTTAATTTTACCGATCGAGCGTTCCGATCTAGAGCGATATTTAGCATTACCATTACATCATCGAGATCCTTTCGACAGAATAATTATTGCCCAAGCGATCGATCGAGAGTGGACATAAAGATACTCCTCAATACCGATTGAGCGAGTCTTTTACATCCGATTAAGCAATTCATCATACTCATCATGTGCACCAATCCAATACCAGTAAATATGGCCAGATTCCAATAAGCCGAGGACACGGTAGTTGAGGTTGACACGGACAGAATAAATCGGTTGTCGCTGGCTGACTCGTTTAAACTGAAGGCTGGGATAGTAGGGATCTTCTTGCCAGAGTGCGTAGGCTTTTGCAGCTTGCTCTCGAACAGATGCAGGTAGATCGTTCAGACGCTTACGAAATGTTTTAGTGACACTCGATTTCATTTTTGTGATGGGAACACTTCATCAAGTGGAATAGTTTCTCCCTTTGTGATTTCCTGACGCACCATTGCAGCCATCCGATCCCACTGGTTGTCTGTTGTATCTGCAAAACTGGTTTCCCATTTTTGCTCTTCTCTCGACTCGACTAAGAAGCGAGACGCGATCGCATCTTGCAGATCGGGTGATAGTTGTTGAATTTGAGCGATCGCTTGCTGAAGAAGTTCCGTCATATTTTTGGCAGTACGCACTGCAATGGCATATTTACTCAATTGTAGTCGATGCTCCTCAACAGCGATCGATTAAACCTAAGCTAACCGATCGAGCATTCCAACAGGATATAAAGATGCTCCTCAATACCGATCGATCGAGCCGCAGAACACTGGAATCGTTGGGTTTCAAGGCTCAACCCAACCTACTGTGAGAATATCTCACTCTGACACAATTTGACTTCAAAATTTAGACTTTCCCGTCAGTATGTCTTTCGTCACTGCACAATCTCCGATGAAACTATATAACGGATGACCAAACGCGGCAGGTTTGTTTCGCTCGAAGAAGAAATGTCCAACCCAAGAAAAGCCATATCCGACAACCGGAATTGCAATCAGAAATAGCCAACTCCATGTCAAAAAAAACAATATCAGCACCAATAATAACGCCATTTTTCCGAAGAAATGCAGCCGCCGATTAATAGTATTTGTGTGTTCGGTCAAATAAAATGGGTAAAACTCTGCAAATGATTTAAATTGTCTGTTCATTTTCAGAGTGTCTAACTTCTAAATCTTAAAAAAGCATACGTTTACATTAACATTGATTAAGGTTTTTCGTCAATTCAGAGGCTCCAGCAGGAGAAGCTCAGGTTAAATATTTGTATCAGTAGCCACCCTAGTCGCGAAAATGCGTTAGAAAATAGTAGGCTTTAGAATCAGCCTTGATTGTGCATTCTAACATCCAGCCCGTTCGCGTAGCGTACTAACAGTAATCGATCCTTCCTACATCCTCAATTCATGAACACTAGTCACCCAGTCAAACAAGGCTTATACGATCCGCAGATGGAACACGATGCTTGCAGGATCGGGTTTATCGCGCAGATGAAGGGGGCGAAGTCGCATGAGATTGTGGCGCAAGCACTGACAATATTGGTGAATCTCGACCATCGTGGCGCGTGCGGGTGCGAGACTAATACTGGCGATGGGGCAGGGATCTTGATGCAGGTGCCCCACAAGTTTATGCAGAAGGTTGCGGCAGTTGAAGGGATTGAACTACCTGCGGCTGGACAGTATGGAGTCGGGGCGGTGTATGGATCTCCCGATCCGGTGATGCGATTACCTACGGTAGGCTTCGCCAACGAATAGTCGTCAGATTTTCGCGGAAGTTGTTGCGGCGGAGGGATTGAAGGT
>JANXVE010000048.1 GCA_025351825.1 Chamaesiphon sp. 341R_metabat_111
CGGCAAAGTTACCAAGCCGCTCAAGGGGGCGACACTAATCGGTGAAGCCAAGGAAATCATGACTAAGATTTCGATGTGTTCGGAAGATTTAGGCTTGGCGGCTGGTTTTTGTGGTTCGGTTAGCGGCAGTGTTTATGTAACTGTTGGACAGCCGCATATTAAGGTTGATTCGATTACTGTTGGGGGACGTTAGAAACTAACAGTTTGTTTGTGACGATCGTTCGATCTACCCATCCTGTAAATTTTGACTGTGTTGGGTAGGTCAAATAATTGAATCAAACAAATATGCAGCAAAATATTTACTCTTCAAATTAGCGGCAAATCTAATTAGTAGAATTATGAGTCTCTTTCAAAACAGGATCTTCACGCATCTGGTTGTGCTTCCGATGACTTTTGCTTGTTTGAGTTTGTTCACTATTCCTATTCATCGCAAATCTCCCGAACAATTCACAAGTACAGAAAAGACGCTGGTTACTCCCGATCGAACTTTACATCAGCTTGCCATAGATCGTGATTATCTGAGTTTTGCTGTTTACAACGGCGGCTATGTGCTGTTGTATGCCATTTTTCATCTAGTTTTTTCAAGCTTTTTTGATTCGATATACCAAGGGGAAAAAAACCACAAGGAAAAGAATTAGTAGCTACCGTTCACATTTTGCAAGTGTCAATGTCATTTGTCTAAACCTAGCAAAGATCTATGTGAGTAGTGCCCTAACGCAATTTGAACTATCAACTATCAACTATCAACTAAATTACCCATGTCATTAAATATCCAAACTGTTTCGGCTTCTGCTCGTCAAATTGCGACTAAACTAGGTATCACCAAATTCGATTTGTCTGGTTCGACGGTTGATGAAACCAGCGTTCAAATCGATGAAGGCGAACAACAACAAGTTAAAGCT
The DNA here is from genome assembly GCA_025351825.1 of Chamaesiphon sp. 341R_metabat_111. Classification (GTDB taxonomy): domain Bacteria; phylum Cyanobacteriota; class Cyanobacteriia; order Cyanobacteriales; family Chamaesiphonaceae; genus Chamaesiphon. Next base: position 903 of record JANXVE010000048.1, read on the forward strand.
TCCAATCGTGCCGGAATCACCGTGCGGGTGTGGAACAAAGAAAACACTGTCGGAATTACCAGCACCACCAATATTGATGATGTTGGATTAGAACTCGCGTTAAAAACTGCTTACGAAGCTAGCTTCTTTGGGATCAAAGAACACGCTCCAGATTTTAGTCCTGAAGCGACTGCGCCGATTGCTGAAGTTAAGCTAGAAGCGGGCGAAGCTGCGACAGTTCCAGAGTTAATTGACAGCTTAATTGCAGCAAAACGAAAATTATTGGATCTGCATGAGGCGATCGAGAGCGTGCCTTATAATGGGCTAGCTCAACGATCGATGAGTCAGTTTTATCTCAATAGTGATGGGGCTGTTCGGAGTGATTCACATGCGATTACTTCGATCTATCTGTACACCAAAGCGGAGCAAGAGGGCAAAAAACCTCGCATGGGAGGAGCCGCAGAACTCAGCCATAGTTTTGCTAAGTTAGATATCCAAAAGTGTATCGATGAAGCAGCCGAGAAAACGATCAGTCACCTCAACTATGAGAAGGTAGCTTCAGGTAAATATACGATCGTCTTTTCGCCAGATGCCTTCTTAAGTTTGCTTAGTGCTTTCTCCAATTTATTCAACGCCCAAAGTATTCTGGACAATCAGAGTTTATCTACGCCCGAATCTTTGGGGACGCAGATTGCTTCACCATTATTATCGGTTGCTGATGACGCGCTGCATCCAAAAAATATCGGCTTGGAAACTTTCGATGGTGAAGGCACTCCCACTCGTCGGATCGATCTGATTAGCAAGGGTACTCTAGCCTCATTCATTCACAGTGCTGGCACAGCAAAACGCATGAACACCAAGCCAACTGGACATGCAAATATGGGATCGAAAATCACTGTTTCCCCTCACTTTTATCATGTTGCTGGTGGTGAAGCAGCAGATGATAAATACAACCTCGATACGGCAGAGAATGTGATCCTCATCGATGAACTCCAAGCTCTCCATGCGGGTGTACAGTCCCTGCAAGGATCGTTCTCCTTGCCTTTTGATGGTTGGGTGGTAAACAAGGGCGTGAAGACCAGTGTGGAGTCAGCTACGGTTGCTGGAGACTTCCGTGAGCTGTTAAATGCGATCGTTCATGTCGAGCAGCAGGAAGAGTTTACAAATGGTGGGATCTGTCCACGAATTTGGGTGGAAGGATTGTCAGTGACTGGTGAGTAAGGTTTAGTGGGGTCAGAAACCCGACTTTCCAAAAAAGTTGGGTTTCTTGCAGTAATGATGGAAATTTATGTTTAGCTCTCTAGAATAAATATAGTTAATTCGCGATCGTCGATCGCAATTATAGCAACGTGACTAGCAATCCCAAGTGGATTATTTGTGCGAAATTTAGTGAGTAAAATCCGAATGCGATCGCGTGGTACTGAGATTAGCGTCGGCGTGGTATCGATCGGAATACCAGCTAAATTCCATCCTTTCAACACTACCATTGCTGACGGGTTGTCGATCGAACTGCCAAATAAGCGATGATGAAGATCGAGAATTTCTATTCCCGCCATTAGACTAAAATCTCGGAGGAGATTGGTTTCATTTAAGATTCGATCGATCTTAATCATGGGGATACCAAAACTAACATCACCCACATTGAAGACGATTAGTTCGATCGTTGCTTCAACTTTTTTAGCTGTTTCAGTCCATTTGTTTGAGACGATGTTTGTGAACATAGAGCGGGAAGTTGGGAGCGGGGAGCGGGGAGTTGGGAGAAGATATTATGTAGCCTAAACCTTAGACTATATTTATTCTATTTATTAGTGATGATTTTGTCGATCGAACTGATAAAGTCTTGTTCGACGTAGGGTTTGATGAAGTAGTCAACTGCGCCCAGATGTGTGGCAAATTGACGATGTTTGATATTGCTTCGGGAGGTGAGCATGACTACCGGAATGTGGGTGAGGAGTTTGTCTTGGCGATAGATATTAAGGAATTCAAACCCGTTCATATTGGGCATTTCTACGTCACAAACTACTAATTCGATCTCGCTGGCTTTTTGGCGGAGAATTTGGAGAGCTTCTTGTCCGTCTTTGGCTTGGAATGAACGATAGCCAAATTTTTCGAGGGTGAGACAGAGACTTTGGCGAGTGGTAATCGAGTCATCCACAACTAGGATCGATCTGCTCGAACTAACCGCAGTCAGGGGCATCGGTTGCAACGGACAGATCGGGCGTTCGATCAGTACGTGAATTAGGGTATGGGGATCGAGAACGGGCAGGATGATCCCATCGCCGAGGATCGTACAGCCATAGCTATAGCTCGGCGGCTTAATGGCTTTACCAAATGGCTTGATCGTTAGCTCCTGCTCGGTAATTAATCGATCGATCTCCAACGCCACGATCCGATTGCCTTTGCGAATCAGGAGTAGGGGTGGGAGCCAGTCAGGAGGATTATCGGCACTACTTTTGAGGGTGTGGGAAATAATGCGTTCGGGGACGGGGATGGAGTAGGTAAGCAGATCGACAAGTTTGTAAACTGGGATGGTGAGATTTTGCCAGTGGAAGACTTGTTGCTCATCTTGGTGAGATAATTGGTCTGGGGTTGGGACAACAATTTTTTGGATACTATCGGCGGGAAACGCATAGACAGCATTGCCAACTTGACAGACCATTAATTGGGCGATCGTTAGTGTCAGCGGGATACAGAGGGTGAAGGTAGTACCACGCCCCAGTTGCGAATCGATCGAGACGGTTCCTTTTGTCGATTCGATTTGCTCTTTGACGATATCCAAACCCATACCCCGCCCCGATAATTTGGTAACTCGATCGGCGGTAGAAAATCCAGGCGTAAACAGTAAGCCGAACAGTTGCTCTTTGGTAGCGAGGGCGGCATCTGTGGCTGTGAGCAGTTCGAGGGCGATCGCTTTGGTTCTGATCTTGTCAATGTCGATGCCGCGTCCATCATCGCTAATCTCGATGACGGTTTGACTACCTTGATGATAGGCGGTGATTTCGATCGAGCCGCGTTCGGGTTTGCCCATTGCTTGACGGGCGGCTGGGAGGTCGATGCCGTGGTCAAAAGCATTGCGGAGGAGGTGGACGAGGGGATCGAGGAGTTTGTCGATTACAGCGCGATCTACCAGGACTCCAGCTCCAGTAATTTTGAGATCGACGGGCTTGTTAAATTCGATCGACAGATCGTGGAGGGTGCGGGGAAACCGATTGAGAATTTCGCCCAGGGGCAACATCCGCGCCCACATCAGATCGTCTCGAAGATGGGAGATCTGCTGTTTTTGCCGATCGATCTGGCTATGAGATTGGGTTGTAAATAGCGCGAGATCTTCGATTTGTTCTTCGATTTGGGCGATTTGTTCGATCGTCGCTTGGGCGATCTGATGGATCTCGCTGTAGCGATCGAGTTCGAGTAGATCGAATTGGCGATTTAGATCCTGACTCAGAGCTAGTTCTGGCAGATCGTGCAGGGCGGGTGAGTACTGAGTCGAGATCGCCAAAGTATCGGCAATCTGTTGGAGTCTGTCCCCAATTGTTTGAAAACTGACGCACTTCGATCGGAGTCGATGCAGAATTTCTGTAGATTGTTCGTTGGATAGAGCCAATCCATTCCGTTCGATCGCCAGTTCTCCCATCAGATTATTCATCCGCTCCAACCTGTCCAGGGTGACTCTAACCGATAATTGGGGTGTAGAGGTAGCTGTGATTTTCCGTGATTTCTTGACTCTAATTGGTTTAATGACTTTTGCTGGCGGTGCAAATGTGGCGGCGGTAATTGGTGCGAGTTTGTCAAAATTACTACTAATGTCTGACACCAGTGCGCGGATCGCTTGCTGTCGCAGATTGAGATTGAGTGCCAAGTCACTAATCGCAGGCAGATCGAAGATGTCTACTAAGTCAAATCGGAGGCAGTCGGCATCAGCAACAACGGAGCTGTGAATCTCCAAGTCTGGCAGATCGAAGATATCTTCCAGATCGAACTTGAGACTAGATACATCGCCAGCGGCACGATTCCGAATCTCCCAACTAGGCAGATCGAAGATGTCTTCCAGATCGAATCTGAGGCTAGCAACATCAGCCCTCGCCGCAACGGGGATTTCAAGATTGGGCAGATCGAAGATATCTTCTAGATCGAATATGAGACTAGATCCAACGCCAATAGCTGAGAGATCGACATCCAGATCGGGCAGATCGAACATCTCTTCCAAATCAAAATCACACTCCCGCGCTCTCGCGCTCCCATGCTCCCATGCTCCCACGCTCCCATGCTCCCACGCTCCCACGCTCCCATGCTCCCGCGCTCCCATGCTCCCAACCAACAGCTCCTCAATTACAAAATCAACCTCGAACGGCAGCACCACATCAAACGCCGCCTGGTAGCCAAATGAGTCTTCCAGATCCCATGAATCCTCATCTTCAAGCTGGATTGCCATTAGCTCAGACTGGGATGGTGCGGCTATTAACAGCGCAAACTTCGGCGAGATCGTCCCACATGTGTCTCGATCGCCTGCGAGGACAGCTTCTGAGGCAGTATAAAAATCTGATAGAGCTAGATCGCAGATTTCACGGATTCGATCGGGATGACGCTCCAGAGCGGCAAGAGTGGTATGAGCGAGGACTCCAAATCTTGGTAAATTGGTCAGAGCGGCAATCCCCGTAAATACTTCCGCCTGAGCGCGAAATTCACCGACCAAAATATGGGCAGAGCCTGGATCTGCGAGTACTCCAGCCAGCCGAGCCAAACTCTGCGCCACATCCACCTCAAAAATCAACCGCGTCACATCGAGATCGTCCAAATGACCGCTGGGAAACTTTTGTCCGGCGATCACAAAATGACCGATATTGTCATCGAGAGCGGCGAGGAGTATTTGAATTTTAATCTGGAATTGGGCAGGTAAAATGGCCTGATTAATTTCAGATAAAATTAGTCGATTGAGACAGTCATAACTCTCAAACAACAGTAATTCTAGCTCTCGATCGAATGGCAATTCTGGATGACTGAGGACGCGAAAAATATTTTCCAATTCATGGGCAAAATCTGTAATCGCTGTCAAGCCCAAACTAGCCGCACTACCCTTAATCGAATGGGCTGCCCGCAATAAATTATGTACCTTTTTCTCATTCCGATCGATTCCCAGCGTCACCAATTCCGTCTCGATCGTCTCCAACATTTTGGGTACTTCCAAGCTGAATAGTTGATAGACTCGATCGCGGAGTTCGGGGTCAATGTACATGGGATTAGGCTTTAGACTTTAGGGATTAGGCTTTAGGGGTTAGGACTATGGAGATCGCAGAAAATATAAGAGGTTAGAGAACTTGAAAATAATATGGGGACACTTGTGTCCCAAAGCCCAAAGCCCAAAGCCCAAAGCCTAAAGCCTAGATCTTAAACTGACCGATATTTGTCTGTAGCTCCTGAGCCAGCTTGAGCAAGTCTTGGAAGGAGGCTTGGACGTTATCGGCGCGGGAGGAGGTTTTGGTGGCGATCGAGGAGACTCGATCGATACTTTGGGTGACTTGGACGGAGTTCTCGGATTGGATTAGGGCGGCTTGGGCGATGGCTTCGACTAGCTGACCGATTTTGGCACCGATGGCGGTGATCCGATCGAGGCTGGCGCGGGTGTCATCGACGAGCTTGGTACCGATAATTACTTGTTCGGTACCTGCTTCCATTGCCATGACTACTTCACTAGTTTGCGCCTGAATACTGGCAACTAGGGTTTCGATTTCTCCGGTAGCAGTGGCAGATTGGCGGGCGAGGGAGCGGACTTCTTCGGCAACTACCGCAAATCCCCGTCCTTCTTCACCCGCCCGTGCTGCTTCGATACTGGCGTTGAGAGCGAGCAGGTTGGTTTGGGCGGCGAAGTTACTAATCAGGTTGACAACTTTAGAGATTTTTTGAGAAGATTCACCCAGCCGCTTGACTTTTTTGGCAGTTTCGGCAACTGTATTCCGAATCGTCAGAATCCCCTCAACGGCTAGATTCATCGCGGCATCTCCAGCTTGAACTAGTTCGGCTGATTCCATCACGGCAGATTCGGCGATTAGGGCGTTATTTACGACCAGATCGATCGAGCCAGCCATATCCCGCAGCCGTTTGAGGGCGGAACCGATATCATCAGACTGCTGGAGAGCCTCGATCGACAGTTCGGCTACGGAGATCTCATTGAGATTGGTAGTATTGACCACTTGCTGGGAGACAGTTCGGACATTGCCGACCAGTCGTCGAAGACTTTCGACGGTAGCATTGTATGAGTCGGCGATCGTCCCGATTTCATCTTCAGTCACATGGGCACGAATGGTCAGATCGCCTTGACTGATGCGATCGACTTGGAGTAGCAGTTCCCAAGCATTTTTCTGGAGTGCTTGTCTGGCGGCTTCTTGACTGTCAGCATATTGGGACTGCTGCAAGCTAGCTAGCTCCAATTGCCGGACTAGTTGGGATTGACTCAGGGCACCATTTAGCTGCACGGCTAGTTGCAGCATCAAGTCAATTTCTGGCTGCTGCCAATCGCGCGTATTTTGACACATGGTGCCACTAAATAAGCCAAAGAATTTATTATTAACCGTAATTGGTGTGGTAATAATCGCCTTGATATTAATTACTTGTAAATGGGAAATTAGTGCTGGGCTAAAGTGTGATTTTGTCAGATCGTTAATTTGAATAAACGAGCCTTCTTCATAGCCATTAGCCAGAATTTCAAACATATCTTCAGATGGAATCACCGCATTTAAAGCTGAGAATTCACCTTCGCGGATCGCTTCAGCAATGATTTTTCCGGCTCCTTCACCATAATTATCAACTACCAAAATACTCGCCCGATCGAGTCCCAATACTTTGAGCATTTCTGGCAAAGCCAGATTGAGCATCTCAGTTTCATCGACAGCAAAACCTCTGCCTGGAACGATCGACTGCCGCAGTTTGAGCGTAATCTCCGATAGCAATTGCGATCGTCTTGCCGCTGCTTCCCGCTCCTCAATCAAGGATGCTTGATTGAAGGCGAGGGCAAGTTGATTGCCCAATTGTTTGAATAGATCGATTTCTGCTGGTTGCCAGATCCGAGGTTCATGACACTGATGCCCGATCAACAAGCCAAATAAGCAATTGTCGATCGTAATTGGCACGACCAAATTTGCCCGAACTTCGATGCCTTCGAGCATCTGAATATGACAATCAGTTAAACCAGCCTCATAAATATCTGGACATGCTGTAAATTTCCCATGCCTGTATTCAGATTCTTTTAGACAACAGTCGTCAATTTTATAGTCAATAATCGCCAGTTTTCCTGGCGCGATCGATTCAGCCGTAACTTTGCCATTAAAATTTGGATCTAGCTCAAAGATGACGGCTCGATCGAGATCCAGCGCATGGCGGACTAGCTCAACAGCAGTCTGCAAAATATCTGCGCGTTTGAGTGACTGTCGCAACTGGAGACTAAAGTTGGAGATAATTTGGGCTTTGTGAGCATCATCTTCGCGTTGGGAAAATAGTTGGGCTTGATTCAGGACTAGACCGATTTGAGTCGCAATTTGGGCGATCGATTCAGTCACAGCGTCAGTCCAAATTCGGGGCGCATGACACATATCGCCAATGACAAATCCAATCGGTTTGGCATCGACAATAATTGGCATCAGAATACTCGCCCGTGCCTGTGCTTTTTTGGCAGTTTCGATTACGTTCCGATCTAGTTGCGATCGATTGACATCTTCAATTGCTAGCGGTCGAACCAGATCGTAACTAGATTTTCTGAGATCTGCGAAGATTGCACTATCCAGAGTATCACCCAGAATTGATGGACTTCCAGGGGCAAGTGATTCAGCAATTACCGTCATCTTTTCACGATCGTTAAAGTCTAGAAAGATGACTCGATCGATCTCAAATCCTGTCCGAATACTGGTCAATGCCGTGGCGATAATCTCATCGCGATCGAGTGATTGGCGCAATTTTTGAGTGATTTCCGACAGCAAATTGTCATGATAAATCTTATCTGCACGCTGCTCGATCGATCTGCTCCGCTCCACCACCAAGCCGATTTTACTGGCAACAGCCGCAAATTTGTCAACGATCGGTTGCGACCACTGACGACGATCCTTGCACATGTGCCCGACCACCAATCCTCGCAATTGACCTTCAGCGAAGATCGGTTCTACCAGCCGCGCCCGAATCTGGAAATTTTCGAGCAGGGTGATATCATCCCCCTGGAGTCCGCCCCCATCGTCGAGATTATAAATATCCGAAATCCGATCGGCAGTTTGGTGATTTTTGCCAATTTCATACTCTAGATACTGGCTCATCATCGCCCCTTCGAGGGGAATACAGCCTGGTTCGAGGGCGACAGCGGCAAATTGACCCGCGCGCAGATCGGCAAGACTCAAGACCATCAATCGATCGAGCTGAAATTCCTGGCGGATACTTTCCACAGCTCGATCGAGTAGGTTTGTCAATTCCCCTAATGTATCCTGCTGGAGAGCTTGGGACAACATATTTGTCCGCTGCAATTCTACCGATTGCAGATTCCAAGTCCCAATTCTTTCGACCGCCAACCCAAGCTGCTGGGATGTTTGGGTACAAAAAGCCATTTCCCAAGAATGCCACTGTCTGACTCGACTACACTGCTGAATTGACACCAATCCCACCAATTCTTTACCCGCTAAAATCGGTACGGAAATTGTCGATTTTACCTGCATCTGAGCGAATAGCTCGCGACGGCGCGGGCTAAGTTGCGCCTGTTTCAGATCTGCGATTTCCCAGCTTTGTCCCTGCTGATAGCGTTCTAATTCGACTGGAGACTCGGCAAAATAGATCTGTCCGACAGGAGTTCCTAAAATGGGCTGATAGCCCGATCCTACTGCTTCGGCGATGGCGATAGCACTGCCATCTGGATGACAGCGATAAATCACCACTCGATCGGCTTTGAGTGTTTCGGCAATCCCGATCGACCCCAGATTATATACTTGGAGACTATCTAGTGATTCCTGTGATGTCAAGGCGATCCGCCCAAATAACTTATTTGCTTGGGCGGCTAATTGCTGCTGTTGAAGCGTCCGATTAAAATTAGCAACTAACTGATTGAAGCTGTCCGAAATCTGCTGAAGTTCGGCACTACTAGATGATGCTAGCTGTACGGACAGATCGCCATTCGCCGCTTGAGCGATCGTGGAAGTGACTTGCTTGAGGGAACTAGATAGTTCTCGCATCAGCCAGACTGCCGCACCAACATTAATAAAACCCATCGACATCAAAATCAGCACATACCCCCAATGTTCCTCTGCTTTGTCGCGTTCGCGGATTCTTTCCGCTGGAGAATTGCTCTGCTCTGATTGATGGGTATGTACGATAGTTTCCTTGGCAGCAAACCAGCCCGATACCAGTACTGGCAACACAATCCACGGCAAAACCATCATCAGAATCTTGCGTTGCAGTGTCGGCTGCAATCGCTCTCCCACCACTACCGGAGCCGATGGCTGAAGTTGAGTCAAATTTGGGGTTTCTGATTCAGCTACCCAAATAAATGAATCCAGAGATGTCGCATCTAGCAGCGTCATTTTGGTGTCCTCCAGAGTCGTCTCACTGACTACTGCATCACTAGTTTCTTGGCGATCGATTGTGTTCATTTTAGGAGAGGAGGGGGAATGGGGGATGGGGAGACTGGGAGACTGGGAAACTGGGAGACTGGGAGACTGGGGGACTGGGAGCGCGGGTGTATTTTCCCTAAAGCCTAAAGCCTAATTCCTAAAGCCTTAACTCAGACATCAGCATTGAAATCGGCACCAGCGAGGATCTTTTGTCCGTCGAGCCTGAGGAAATTTTCACCAGTAGCCGATACCCACAAACCGTTTGCCCATTGGGAAAATTCTGGATCGATCTGGTTTGGGACGGGAGATTGGATCTGGTTGAGATCGAACCATTCAATTTCATCGAGTTCATCAACTACCAAACCAACAGTTTTTTGGAGTCGATCTTCCGGTGTAACGCCGCTACCGAGAATAATCGTCGGCTGTAGGCTCCGACTTCTCCCCGTAGGACGATCTGCGCCGATTAATGTGGCGAGATTGACAATCCAGAGAATTTCACCCCGCCAATTGTAGATTCCCATCACTGCTGGTGGGAGGTGGGGCATCGGCACAATTCGATCGGTCGGAATATTTACCAGCTCGGTGACTAGATCGATCTCCATTAGTGCCATCACGCCAGGTTGAAGCTGAAATCTCAAAAACTGCTGCTGAGTAGCCATAAGTTACCGCACTAGTTTCTCAAGTACTTCCAAGAATTCATGCCGCTCGACTGGTTTGGCTAGGTAGAAGTCGGCTCCTTGTTTCAAGCCCCAAAACTTATCCATGTCGGTGTTTTTAGCCGAACACATCACCACGGGAATCTTTTTGGTGTCGGTTTGAGTTTTGATCGTCCGACAAATCTCAAATCCGCTCCGTCCTGGTAAAACAACATCGAGAAACACAATATCTGGTTGATTAGTGCTGAGATAAGTTAGTGCGTCTTCGCCACTTTTTGCTGAGATGACTAGCCAGCCACTTTTTTCTAAGTAACTAGTTAAAATCATCAGATCGGTTTGGACATCTTCGACAATTAGTGCGGTGGACATAATTTTAAGAGTTGGAAGTTAGGAGTTGGGAGTTGGGAGTTGGGAGGATTAATTATTGGGCAATCGGAATTTTCAGGTATTTTTGGGCGACTTCGAGGACGAATTCAGATTGGACTGGTTTGGTGACAAAATCAGTGGCACCGACGACTCTGGCGCGGACTCGATCGATCGTGCCGTCATTACCAGTCAAAATCACAATCGGTGTATCTTTGAAAGTACTAATCTTGCGTAGCCGACTACAGATTTCATAGCCATTGGCATTGGGCATTACTAGATCGAGAAAGATAATCTGTGGCTTTTTGGCAATCACGACCGGAATTGCTTTGAGCGAGTCCATTACGCTGATACACTGAAAACCCGCCTGTTGAAAAATCTGCTCCAATCTGTCGCACACAAATGGACTATCGTCGATACATACCACCAGAGGTTTCACGACTCCGATTTTGGTGAGATCGACAGGACTAGCAAAATCTCCCAAACCAACCAATTGCAGCGTACCAGCCTGAATTTGAGCCAGAAAAGATTGCCCGATCGCTACTGGAGTTTTGCGGGCTTTGGCAGCAATTTCGCGGATACTTTGCTTGCCATTTAGAACCTGCTTGAGTGATTCATAGGCAGATGTCGAAACCATCTGTTGAAATTCTGGGATTGAGACGATCTCGATCGCCGCATGAGACGAAACATCTGCCAATCCCGCTTGCTGCCACTGCTGTTGCTGTTGGACGGCAATCCCAAATGCTCGATCGATATCGATCAGCGTGAGCTGCGGCGCAAGTTGCTTCTCCTCGATTAGTTCACAACTGACGGCTTGAGCTCCAACAATATCAAACAACACCTCCACGATCGTAGTTTGAATATGCTTAATCAACCCATCGCGACCAATTCGCCCCTGATGCGCCCAATTAACCAATAAATAATATTCCCAGCAGCTCTCTAGCTCTGCGGTTGTCAATGCCGAAATATCTGTCAGCGCATCGATCCGAATTTGGAGATCGCGGGCTGCACTTACATCTACGCCAGCGATCGTGGTATTCCGCACCCAACGGCGAATTGGATGACTGCCCCCAGTTGCATACAGGATGCGACCGAGATAAGTGTATAAAGACCACTCTTGTCCCAATGAACTTTTTAATAAGATACGTCCACTGAAATGTTTTTGCTTGACCTCACTCAATTGAGTCGCCAAAAGATCCAGTGTTATATATTCAGCAACCATGTGATTTTTCTCTCGTCAGCAAGTACCATCGGGATTCAGCTCAGACTAATTTTTGTCGTTTCTGTATCGTTATTATTCCCAGGGTTTAGCTATTTTGCTCACCTTGAGCAGTTTAGATCGAATTAATTTGCTAAAAAGTAATTAATTGCGATCGAAGCACCTGATTGTCTGCCAGAGACGCTCCGCGATCGATTAGCTGCGATCTGTAGCTCTAATCAAGAATAGCAAGTCAGTCATTTTGTCAAACAAATGTTATGCTTGTTAATATATGCAAGACAAAGCCAAATCTCGATCTAATCATTGCCTCGTTTCCATCAGGATCGGCGCACGCTGCTAGGTCGCCAACTGTCCCTTGTTGGGACGATTTTACTCACCACCAACAGTAGGAGTGAACTATGTCTAGATCTTTCGACCTATCTCTAGAGCAACAATTCAACATTCGATCGTTCGAGCATCAAGTTAAAGATATGAGTCACGAGCAAACTCAAGAGTTTCTGGTGAACTTGTATAGACAGATGATGCTCCAAGAAAATAGCTACAAGAACATCATCAAACATCAGTGGGGGATGGATACACCGGAGCAACAAGCAGCTTAATTAGTCGGTTGTCAAATAGCTACAACCACTAAAGAGTCAATTTACTGTCTGACACGAGCGATCTCGTTTTCTGTCTGAACCTATAGAGCGGGTGGAGACTGGGGCGCAAACTGTCAAGACAAACAACACCAGATTGGTAGCTAATGGCTGGTGTCACAGCGACTACTAACGTTACAATGGTCGAGACAGTGGCTGAGTAAAGCCGATCGCCAAAGTATCTCAATCGCTATTTTATGTTTGACTGTATCATTGTCGGTGCTGGCCCTGCTGGGGGCAGTGCAGCCTACCATCTAGCCAAGCAAGGTAGATCGGTACTAATCATAGAAAAAGATCCTCTGCCTCGCTACAAGCCTTGTGGTGGTGGTGTATCACCATCGATCGCTCAATGGTTTGATTTTGATTTTAGTCCAGCAATTTCCTGTCGCACCAATACTTTACGCTACACCTGGAATTTAGAAGATCCAGTCGATGTTACACTCGAAGGGCAAGAACCAATCTGGATGGTGCGGCGGGATGTTTTCGATCATTTTTTGGTTCGGCAAGCTCAGAAACTGGGTGCCGAGCTGCGTGACAATACCGCCGTCACAGGGATAGAGTTTAAAGTCGATCGTTGGCAAGTAAATACTGCTAATGGCAGTGTAGAAGCCAAATATCTCATTGCTGCCGACGGTGCCAAAGGTACTATGGCAAAGTGGCTGGGCTTCAAAGATCGCAAGCGTCGTCTGGCGGGCGCACTAGAAGTAGAGACAACCGATAATAATGTATCAAATGTCATCAACCTCGAATTTGGATTAGTTAAAAACGGTTACATTTGGAACTTCCCCAAAGCTGACGGCTATTCAATTGGGATTGGGACATTTCGCGGCGGTGAGTCGCAAGACTTCAAAAAAATCCTCGATGGCTATAGCCAAGGTGCCTTTGGGATCGATATCAACAACTTCAAACAATACGGACATCCTCTGTGCGTCTGGGATGGCGATCAAAAACTCCACACCCAAAACGCTCTACTCGCAGGTGAAGCCGCCTGTGTCGTCGATCCGATGACTGCCGAAGGTATTCGGCCATCGATTTTCTCTGGAATCAAAGCCGCAGGTGCGATTCATCAGGCACTCAGCGGTACTAGCAATGCCCTGGAAAAATATTCCGAAGAAATGGCGACTGAATGGGGCACCGAAATGAAATGGGCACAACGCCTTGCTGGTGCTTTTTATCAATTTCCCAAGGTCAGTTACAAAGCCGCCGTCAAACGTCCTGGTGGCAGCATCATGATGGCAAAAATTCTCGCTGGAGAACTTAGCTATTCAGACATTGCCGCCAAAGCAATCAAAAAACTTGGTGGCAGTATGTTTGGTGGATAGTGGATAGTGAATAGCTAAAATATTCGCGTACTCTTGTCCCCTCCCCTTGGCAAGGGGAGGGCTAGGGTGGGGTAAAGATCTCCGCACCAAATCAAACAGAACCCAATCAAAAATCGCGATGGCTAAAATGCAGCCACCGCGAGGAAAAAAGATAAGAAAATTATGTGATAGCGATCGTCAAAGGTGAAGAGATTAGAGACCAGCTATAAAACCGACAATACCATGTCCAGTCAAAACTTCTTGGATTAACAGTGCAACGAATCCGATCATTGCCATCCGACCATTTAGTAACTCTGCATACTCAGTCCAACCAGCCTGAGGGCCTTCAGTTGTGTACATTTTTGGCTCGATGGCGAAATTATTTTCTCTGCCGTCGTTGTCGATAAATGTTTTGGTTTGCATGATGTTTTCCTGAGTAGTTACTACTGTAAATATTTTTGGGTGTAAACTAAATACTGGTGAAGTTACTCTAACTAGCAACTACAGACCAGCGATGAATCCGACGATGCCGTGTCCTGTCAAAACTTCTTGGATTAACAGAGCGACGAAACCAAGCATTGCCATGCGACCGTTGAGCTTTTCTGCGTACTCAGTCCAACCAGCCTGAGGGCCTTCAGTTGTATACATTTTTGGCTCGATGGCGAAATTATTTTCTCTGCCGTCGTTGTCGATGAATGTTTTAGTTGGCATGGTGGTTTCCTTCGCTACTTACGTTTTAAACGTTTCCTTATGTAAATTAATATAACGAAAACTTTACAAAAAAGCAAGCTTTATTTACAAAATAGTTTTTTAGGCTTCGGTTTCTAGGCTTTAGGCTTGAGGGAATACGTGTCAGAGATTGGGTTTGGGGCTTTGAACTAGAGGGTTGACGCGAATGTTGCGCGGATGTGGAATGAACTGATAGATGCGGAGTCGATCGTCCTCATAGTAGATGCGACTGGATTGGGGATGATGCTGTTGGCGATAGGTTTCGCACAGTTTGAGCATCGCTGCTGCTAGCTGTGTCCGCCCACTAGGAGAACGATAGTTGCGGTAGGTCGGATCTGTTAATACAGAATAGAGGACTGGATATTCTGGCTTGTCGGTGGTGAAGGGTATTTTTTCGACGAAGACGAATAGTGAAGTCTTTTGGGGCAACCGAAAGTTGGGATTGTTAACGAGATCTTGATATTTGGCGGTAAATTGGGCGGCATCTTCATACCAGCCGCGACCATAGACTTGGGATAGTTGTTCGATCGGTGCTACGACAGTCCACTGCTGATATGGGAATAGACGACTAATCTCTACCGCCTTACGGGCAGCGGCATCATATTCGAGATAATCGAGTTGGGGCAAGGATGGCAGCGCGAAATTGAGGGTGATGGCGACAAAGACCGTCAGACAGATCGGTGCAGACCAGTTGGCGAGCAACAGTCTCCCCGCTGCCGCAACTGCGACAAACAATAAACCCACCGTCAGACTCAAACCGATCGGCAGCGTAATTAACATGCTTTTGAACAGGGGGAAGTTGCGATCGGGAATCGCTGCTAACACCCCTAGAATCGGCCATGCCATACTCAGACTAAACATCGCCATCTGTCGCCCAAAGATCAGCCCCAAGCCCCCAAACAGGATGAGAAAGAGTAGATTGGGCGCGACGATCGACACCAATACAATGCAGCAGAGCGTATTGATGACGGCTTCTTGCCGTTGAGCAGATCTGGCAATATGGGTACTGCACCCGATCGCCAAAATCACAAACAACGCACCGAGTTCGAGTTCACCCACAGCCCACGATCGAATCAAACCCCCATTGAGCGTATCCCGAATCGTTCCCAAACAGTTCTGGATTTCCACTGGGAGCCGCGTAGAAATCGGTAGATTCCAGGTAAATAAATAAGCACCCAAACTGTAGCTAGCCGCCAATGCTGCCGCGCCATTTTTGGTCAAACATCTAGTTGTATAGCCCACACTCAGAACTAGCAATGTGCCGACAATTGCCCCGAATAAATGCACGACTTGCACCGGATGAATCCCGCTCAGAGCCGCAAGAAACGCCACTAAACTGGGGAAAATTGGCAGATAGTTGACGGTGGGTAAATCCCGCGCCAAGATTTGTTGGGCGATGAGAAGTTGACTATATGTATCTGGAGTACTAAAGCGAAATTCAGTCAGGGGATGCTCGAACCGAAGCCAAACCGTAACTCCCAGAATCGCAATTGTGCCGATCGTGCTCAAGATCGCCAGCGGTAGGCTCCAGCGCGGATTTAGCTGTCGATCGGGGCGAGATTCGATCGACAGGATGAGAGATTTCAATGGCAGTAGTAACCAGCTTCGGAGCTGGGACACAGACAAACCTCGATCGAATATATCAATTGTGGCGATCGCGATTTGCTGCCCGATCTGTTCAAATTTAGTTTGGTAGTGCCATTGGTGGCTAGACAGCCACCCAATCCCCAACCCAGTCAGATAAACCAATACCGCGATCGGCCAAGTAAATAAACCCAGCTTCGTCCACACAATACTACCAATGGCGATCGTCATCACCGTTCGCACAAATGCCCCCACAATTCGACTAGCGATCGATGGTAGCGAACTCTGGGGAAATGCGATTGAAGGTAGTATCCCAAATAGCACCACAAAAACTATCATCACCCAGCCACTGGTGAGAAGATCGATCGGGAGTGGGGATTGGGTGAGCACGGTGAGGGTGTGGGAGACTGGGGGACTGGGAGACTGGGAGATAGAAAACCATACCCATTTTCGCGTACAATTGTTACTCATCCAAGCAGACAGACAGGAGCAAAAATTACGGCTTATACGCGCCCCCTCGCTAATTTAATCGAGCAGTTACAACGCTTGCCTGGAGTCGGCCCCAAATCTGCACAGCGGCTGGCTTTGCATATTCTCAAGCGATCGTTACCAGAGGTTGAACAATTGGCAAAAGCTTTGATCGATGCGAAACAGCAGGTCGGGTTTTGTCAGGTCTGTTTTCATCTAGCTGCTGAACCAACTTGTGAGATCTGCCAAAACTCCCAGCGTGACGACCACACAATCTGTGTGGTTGCTGATTCCCGCGATGTGATTGCCTTAGAGAGAACACGAGAATATCACGGCAAATACCACGTTTTAGGTGGTGTAATCTCACCAATGGACGGTATTGGGCCAGAACAGTTAAATATTTCATCCCTATTACAGCGAATCAATCGCCAAGATGTCAAAGAAGTAATCGTCGCTGTCAGCCCAACTGTTGAAGGCGAAACTACGACGCTATATTTAGGTAGACTGATATCGCCATTGACCAAAGTAACCAGAATCGCGTTCGGACTACCGATGGGCGGCGACCTCGAATATGCCGATGAACTCACGCTCGGTCGGGCGCTCGAGGGTCGACGCGTGGTCGACGCCTAGACCTGTCGCCACTCCAACTGTGGTGCTCCAGGTAGACCACCATGGAGTGATGACCGAACTTGCACCCTCTGGCACCCGTCAGCTCTGGATCCTTCGCCATGCCAAAGCCGCCGATGCCCCACGAGGGGGCCGTGACCGCGACCGGCCCCTGACGGAAAGAGGTCGGCGCGATGCAGAAGCGTTAGGGGACGTACTGGTTACCGACGGGTCGCCGTCCATCACCCAGGGTCTCTGCCTTCCTGACGTGGCGGTCTGCTCGTCGGCCTTGCG
>JANXVE010000100.1 GCA_025351825.1 Chamaesiphon sp. 341R_metabat_111
GCTTGCATTGCTGCTTCCATCAAGTCATCATCGATCGGGATATTAGTTCTCATTTAGTGTGTATAAGTAGTGCCATCTATACACATTATAGGTGTAAATAATATTGTCGATCGCTGCTAATCTCTAATCTTCAAGACTGTCTAGTAACAATGGTGCGTTGGGCTTCCGCCGTAGCACCCTATGTTTTACTACCTAATTTTTTCAACAAGTGCGGAATCTGTCCAATCTTCTTCGCTACTGGAATTTTTGCGCGTTTATAAGTCTCGATCCGTTGTTGAATCGTATCGGCATGATGAATCGGCTTAGACAAAGTATGACTCAGAACGATCGCCGCATCAGTCAAAGGACGTGGTGTACTTGCATGAATCCCCGCGAGATAAGCAACCACAGGTTTCCCTTGTTGCACCAGTAGATAAGCCGCTGTAGCTGCCTCTGAGTCCCAGCAAATATCGCCAACAAGGACGATCGATTCCGTCAGCGGGTCTGATTGAAGCCACTCCAGCCACAGCCGACAGGAGGAGCCAACTAGTGGATCGCTACCGATATGAATCACGATCGATTGTCCCAAATTTGCTTGATTCAATTCACTGGCAATTTCCGCCGTCAAACTCTGATTGCGACTGATAATCGCCACCTTGCCAGGACTAAATAATTGGGGCTGATAAATGCCTAGTAATAACCTGTCGGGTATAATCACCCCCGCACTGCCAGAACCGAGAATCAAAGTATTGGTAGTAGCCGCATGTCGCAATAACCGAATCATGTCCAGTGGTGGCACACCCCTAGTCACAATTACTAGCTGGGGAATACCTGCGGCAATTGCCTCCAGAGCAGCATCCAACACCTCATAAGCAGGTACAAAGATTAAACTAGTCTCGATCGATCCCAAGGCTGTCTGCGCCTGTTCTACCAGGTCAAATATCGGCAGATCGCCAAACTGTTGTCCACCCTTTCCAGCGATCGTCATCCCCACAATTTTAGTCCCATACGCCTGCATTCGACCAATCGCAGCGAACGTCAGGGAATTGTCTACTCCCTGAATTAATATCTGGCTATCTAGTTGAAGATCGATGGACATGTAAAGACTAAAGTTGGGAGTTAGGAGTTACAGAGTTAGGAATTACAGAGTTAGGAGTTAAGAGTTAGGAGTTAAGAGTTGGGAGTTTGTTATTACTAATAACTCAATCCTGTTCATCCTCTGCTTGGTGCGCTAAACCGTCGGGGAACCCGACGAGCGCGCATCCGCAAATCCTATAAATCCTGATTGAAGTTGGGAGTTGGACGCAATCTCGCCATTTGAATACCATTCATTTTTAAAAACCGTCGATATACATATACCCTAAAGGCTAAAACCCACAGCCTATTCCTTCGCAATTGCCAACGTTTGGGCGATCGCGCGATCGAAATTGGTGACGAGCTTGATTGATAATGGCAGTAGTCCGGCTAGCCTGTCACGATCGGGTTCTAATACTCGCCAAATGATGGTGAGATTTTGAGAATGGGGCAAGTATTGGATTACTTGTTGAAAAAGTTCGATTTCACTCCCGACCAAATTAACCAATAGCACATCTATCGTACTTGCATCACCCCGATCTCGATTGTAAATTCCGAGACGATCGAGTGCAAGCTGGATTTCTTCACTACAAGTGGGATCGACGACAATACATTGCGCTACTTGACCCCCACCTTGAGCGATGCCATCCAGCATCGCTAGAGCCAAACCATTGCCACTACAGAGAATACTAATATTCCCCACATCAGTAAATAGCGGCGATAGCGTCCGTAGTCGGTTGCGGACATGATCTACGACCCGCCACTGTTGAAGATTTGGATGTCTGCCCACAGCGTGACGGTTAACACTAATTTTGCCATCTAGTGCCATCACCGCACCATTGCGATCGACCCCAACCGGATTGATTTCGACCAGATCCAAGTCCTGAGCCTGCATCAACAGATACATCTTCTCGATAATCTCACTCACCGCCAGCATCAAATCACCCTGAAGTCCCATTTTTAGTGCGAGCCGCCGCGCATAAAAAGGTGAAAACTCCTCATAGACAACTACCTGCTCAATTCGATCGAGAATAGTATTAATGTTCATCCCCCCATCGCTAGAACCCAATAATACCGGACGACAAGCCAACCTGTCGATCACAATTGCTAGATAAAATTCCTGACTGGTATTATATTTAGCCTCGGCTAACAGCACCTGCGGATATTCACCCGAAATCGGCAAATTAAAGATCGTTCTGGCCGCCGCGATCGCATCAATGGTATTCTCAGCAAACCTAATCCCACCAGCCTTACCGCGATTGCCCACACTTACCTGTGACTTTAATACTACCGGATAGGGGATTCGCAACGCTTTGAGATCGGTTGGTCGATCGATCCGCTGAGATGGCAACACCGGAATTCCCACCTCGCGGAATAATTCTTTGGCTTGGTATTCTAGTAAATCCATTTGGAGAGAGTTTAGAGGATGGGAAATGGAGAGTGTGGGGAGAAATTAATTATCCAAACCCCTAAAGCCTAAAGCTTAAAGCCTAAAGCCTAAAGCCTAATCCTTAACCGGAGCTTCGATCTTAAACTTGCCATCGGGACTAATTGTAACCTTACCACCAGTAGATCTAATGCCTTCGATCGCACGTTTAACCACAACATCATCTACGGCAGCACTTAAAGCCATATTCCAAGCATCAAACTGAGCTTGCTTGCTATTGGGATTACGAGCCAGATACTTGGCAGTACCCCGTGAAAGTTTAGCGACATTTTCACCTTCTGGGGTACCAGCTTGACTACCCCAGTCCGCCGCCTTGAGCATGGAATGACGCGCATCGGGGATTTTGCCCAAAAATAGTAATTCATCCACAGCCTTCAGCCTCCAGATATAGTATCCTCGATCGGGCACCTGTGGCGTTAGTGATTTCAGCCCTCGATCCATCAACTCAACCGACTTTTCGGGTTTGCCAGCATAGAGAGAACCCGTACTCGATAGATAAAAATAAGCAAAGAGAAAGCGAGGATCTCGATCGAGCATCGCTTCAAAATATTCGATCGCCGCACCATA
>JANXVE010000101.1 GCA_025351825.1 Chamaesiphon sp. 341R_metabat_111
GATCTTTATATTCGGAGTCAGAAGCTTTGACATCTTCTTGCTTGCGTCCGAAGTTCATCAGCTTGGAGATGGCGTTGCGCTCATCTTTCTCTTCCTGCGCCACAGGAGCCTTCTCTGGACACCGTGCCGCCATTGCTGCTAATACGGTATCTTCACCTTGGGTAAAGGCATAGTCTAACCCATTAGCGCGGGCTGTGACGATCGGAATACCCAGTTCAGCCTCTAGACGTGGAGCCAAGCCTTCCAAGTCCATTTTAATGATTTCGGTGGTACAGGTACCAATCCAGACGATGACGCTAGGATTGCGATCTCGTTTAATCTGCTCGCACAACCGTTTGAGTTCGGCATAGTCATTGAGCTGGGCGGAGATATCACCTTCTTCCAATTCTGCCATCGCATAGCGCGGCTCGGCGAAGATCATTACTCCCATTGCATTTTGGAGGAAGTAACCGCAGGTTTTGGTACCGATGACGAGGAAGAAGCTATCTTCGATTTTTTGATATAGCCATGCGACACAACTAATGGGACAGAATGTATGGTAGTTACCTGTCTCGCACTCAAAATTCAACGCCTGTGGCTCTGCTGCAACAGTCATATTGTATTCTCCGTTCTAAAAATTTTTATAATCGATCGAGCTTTAAAAATTCAGATATTAGTCTAAGACTTAGATGGTGAGACGTGTCTACCTTCTAGATTTGCTGCTGAGTGGGCACCCACCCCGTCGCTACGCGCCACCCCTCCGAGGAGGGGATTTTTGGTGAGATCTTTTAGTTGGGTGGATCTCCGATCTGCCGAACTTAAGAATCACCGCAGGGAAATCCCCTCCTCGGAGGGGTGCCCAACGGGCGGGGTGGGTAGATCCCCGCCACCCACTCTTAAACCATCATCAGATCCTGCTTCTCACTATTATCCTGAGCCTTCGGCTCAACTGGATTGAGATAGAAGTCAGACAACAGCGCGAACAGATCTCTGTCAGGCGTATCATTTGGTACCACACCTTCAGGCAGTGCCAAAATCTGATCTGCGATGTTCAGATAGTAATCGCAGACATATTCCAACGAAGGATCGGTTTCCGCCATCTCAAACAACGTCTTGCCCTTGACGCGGGAGATCCGAATGTCTTCAATCAATGGCAATACTTCCAACACAGGCATTGGCACTGTCTCGATGTACTTATCGATCAAATCGCGCTTGGAAGTCCGATTTCCAATCAAACCAGCTAATCGAAGTGGGTGCGTCCGCGCTTTTTCCCGTACCGATGCGGCGATCCGATTGGCAGCAAACAGAGCATCAAAACCATTGTCAGTCACAATCAAGCAGTAGTCGGCGTAGTTTAGAGGTGCAGCAAAACCACCGCACACCACATCGCCAAGTACATCGAATAAAATAATGTCGTACTCGTCAAAAGCATTTAATTCTTTGAGCAGCTTAACTGTCTCTCCTACTACATAACCACCACAACCAGCACCAGCGGGAGGCCCACCAGCTTCGACGCAATCTACGCCACCAAACCCTTTATAAATAACATCTTCAGGCCAGACATCTTCGTAGTGATAGTCTTTTTCTTGAAGCGTATCGATAATCGTTGGAATTAAAAACCCTGTCAGGGTAAAGGTACTATCGTGCTTGGGGTCACACCCAATTTGTAGTACTTTTTTGCCGCGCTTGGCTAAAGCGACTGAGATGTTGCAACTAGTGGTAGATTTTCCAATCCCACCTTTGCCATATACTGCCAGTTTCACGCTCTGCTAGTCTCCCATACGTTGTGTACTGTCAAATGAGAACAAATTTGTATAATGATTTCTGCTACGTCTAGCATTATTAACTAAGTTTCTAGTTAAATGGGCGAAAATTTACAATTCGATCTGGAGTTTAAATTGCTTAACATAACTTCTAAAAGATTTAAGATATTTTGTTCAATGCTTACCTCAGTTTGTAGTCGTTGGCGAAGCCTACGGTCGGTAATCGATCTGCGCCAGAAACATGGCAAGATAAGTGAGTAAAGTTTCGATCGACCTAAGCAAAACAGCGTGATTTCAGTTGAATATGTCCTAGCAGAGCCAGAATTTAGACCCCAGAGAGCCGTGGATAGAGCAGCAGCTTTGGATATAAGAGCCTATTTGCCATCGATTCCGATGCCACATTTCTTGGAGTCCTTACAAGCAATTCAGGCTGACTTTTTGCATGAATATCCCACGAGTTCGCTATATATTAATGGTAAGCAAGTAACAGAGAAGTTATCGATCGAATTACTACAGCAACACGAATCACAGCTACGATTTTTCATTCTCGCTCCAGGTGAACAGAAGATCGTCAATGCTGGTTTCAAGGTTGGATTGAGTACAGATAACCCTGATAAAATTGCAACGATGCTAGTCTGTCCACGCAGTGGCTTGGCATGTAAGAATTCGATTACGGTGATTAATGGCCCTGGGATCGTCGATGAACACTATCCCGACTGGGTGGGCGTGGGCTTAATCAATCATGGTCGTGACCTGCATCTCTTTAGTCATGGTGCTAGAATCGCTCAGGTAATGTTTCTAGAGGTCTGTGTGGCACAGGAACGGGTGGTAGAGAAGCTAACTACTGTAGGAGATCGAAAGGGTGGATTTGGACATACAGGGGTGTAGCGATAACCTGTAGGGGTGCCCTTCATGGGTACCCAAAGATCTATGCTTATCAATAAAAATGGAAAAATATTTGTAAGTTCACTAATTTATGAACATAGTAGATAAGACATACCTAGAAATCCTCGATCGAATCCTCACGGAAGGAACGCGGGAAAATAACCGCACGGGTACTGATACTGTCTCATTATTTGGATTGAGCTATCGCTTGCCTGTAACTGCTGAAGCATTCCCGATCTTGACTCACAAAAAGATTCAATGGCGGAGCTTGGTTGTGGAGATGATCTGGTATCTATCCGGTGAACCGCATATTCGTAATCTCCAAAAATATACAAAGATTTGGGATGCTTGGAGTGATGCAGATGGTAATCTCGAAACGGCTTATGGTCGGTTTTGGCGATACTATCCAGTGCCTGATTATGCATCTCCAATTCGCCGCGATAATAGCAACTATTTATGTGATGGTGAGTCGTTAGTTAATCTAGCTGATAGTAAGTATCGACATGATTTGGTGGTTGATGCTGAAAACAAGATTACCTTACATTGCTTCGATCAATTGAGATGGGCAATTGATGAGTTGAAACGCAATCCTCGATCGCGTCGGCTCCACATCACGGCTTGGTACCCACCGAATGCAACTGTTAGTAAATTGCCACCCTGTCATCATAGTTTCACACTAAATTATCAAGGCGGTAAATTAAATTTACATCTGCAACAGCGATCGTCAGATCATTGTGTTGGCAATCCGTTTAATCTCACTTGTTATTCACTATTATTATTACTAATCTGTCGCGAAGTTAAGCTTGCACCAGGTGACTTCTATCACTCGATTACTGATGCACATGTATATGTCGATCATATCGAACCATATCAGACTGCTAGTCGTGAGACTTATGATTTGCCTCAATTGGATCTCAGTCAACTGGGCGATCGATCGATGTTTGACTTGACTTATGACGATATCGATCGAATTCAATTAGTTAATTATCAGCATGGTGCATTTATTAAATTACCTGTAGCAGTTTAAAATAGTAATATGACTCAGAAAATTTTAATTGCAGCGATCGATCGAGATGGTGGGATTGGCAAAGATGGCTATATGCCCTGGCATTATCCCGCAGATCTCAAACTATTTATGAACCTGACGATGGGTAATACGATCGTGATGGGACGGAAGACTTTTGATGGGATGTTCGATCGATCTAAAGCACCACTAAAAGGTCGCCAAAATATCGTCATCACATCAGCCGCTGCCGAATATAAAGATAAATTTGCTGATAAGTATCCAGCATCAGAATTGACTTTCACCACCGATCTTCACTGTGGCGATGTTGAATTAGCCAAGGACACCAAAATTTTTTATTGTGGTGGAGCTAATCTATATCAACAGGTACTTAATCTAATTGACCTCGATATTATCTATCTTTCTCGTTTGGACGAAAGCTATGATTGTGATACGTTCTTCCCACGCAATCCAGATTCGATCGATCGAGAATTTGAACCACATATTCCCAAATATCTTGAGAAGAGTTTTTCCGACAAAATGGCTGGACAAAAACCATTTACTTTTCAGATTTACACGCCAAAGCAATTAATAATTTATTAGCAAAAGGCAGATTGGAGCTAGGAGAAAATCTTAGATCCTATCTGGGGAAAATACCCACTCTTCAGAATCATTACTAACACCTAAAGCCTAAAGCCTAAAGCCTAATGTATGACATTTCCTCTCGTCCAACTTGGGATGAATATTTCATGATGCTGGCGAAACTAACTGCCACTAGATCGACTTGTCTAGCCTTTCCTGTTGGTGCCGTCATCGTCAAGGATCGCCAGGTTTTGTCGACAGGTTATAACGGTTCGCCATCTGGTTCGGTACACTGCACCACCCAGGGATATTGTTATCCTGAATTGAGTGCTTGCAACGCTAGTAAGACGCTTCCATCCCGATCGGTACATGCAGAAGCAAATGCGATTGCCCAAGCTGCCAAGCACGGTATTGCAACGGGTGGAGCAAGTATTTATGTGACTCTAGAACCCTGCTTATCTTGTTTGAAAATTATTATTTCCGCTGGGATTAAGGAAGTTTTTTACGAGACTACTTTTAATAGTGGTGACAATCTCAGGGTTCGAGATTTCTTGCTTCATGATAGCTCGATCGAACTTATTCCTATTCAGGTATCTGAAGCCACTGCCATCCGTTCAGCGGCATTTCTCCTCAATCCGACATCGGTTGAAACTGCTGCCTAAAACAACAAGTAAACAATCTTGGGGATTGATTCTCTGGCTATTAGGCTTTGGGGCAAGATTTATTGGCTTGTTGACAAACAAAATCCCCCGACCGATATCAGTCAGAGGATTCTATTAATCTATACCGATCGACTAAAGCTTAAAACCTAGATTATCGACGAGGTACTAGATTGAGATAATCAATGTTGTAAGGTGAGATCGACTGAGGCTGATTGCCGATCGATCCCAGACTTTTCGCCATTGACAGATACAGTGATGGATCGCCTGCTTTTGGTTTTTTCTCTTGGGGAACGTAGCCACGGACAGCAGCTTGCCAGGAAGCTTTGGGGAATCCTAGTTGGCGACGATGATAGGCATCGTAACGTGGGGATTGGATGTTGAAGGGGAGTTGACTGGCACCAGAAGGTAAGACGCGGCGACGTTGGAAGGGGACGATACTATCGCCGAAATTTTCCAGGTATTCGTCGCTATTGAGGAGGTCGTTGATGAAGCCTGCACGACCTTTGGTCGCGATGACGATCGACCAAGAAATTTTCTCGGCTTCGTTGTACACGTCGCGTCCTAGCACCTTCTGGATGCAGTGGGTGACGAATTTATAGTTGCTATTGAGGTTGTAGAAACTATTGGTAAAAGTATTGGATAAGCACAAGCCCCGAATGAAGTCCCGCACGGTGATTTGACCGCTGCGAAGCTGAGATTCTAAGAATTTTTCTCGATCGGATGCAAAAGCATGAAAGAAGATCTGACGGTAAGCAGACTCAATTAGGTCAGAAAGCTGACCGGAGGACAACAAATTATCAGTGGAAAATACTCTGGGTTGCTCGTCTCCAGCTACTTCATAGCCTTTGACCCGAGTATTCTGACTCGATGGAGCGTATTCTAATAATGGAAGTGGCATGTGTTTAAAGTTATCTTCTTACGAAACTTTACAATTTCCCTCATCATAGTCCCGATCCGGTATCGACTTCTGACCCTAGCCTGAAAACATTACATTCCTTAATTTTCGCCCAACCCCACAACCACTAACTGTCTCACTATTTCAATATGCGCCACTTTGGCTCACTTTAACCCTGTAACTCTCAACTCTCAACTATCAATTCTCAACTAATTTACCATCCATCATCTACGAGCAAGTCTGGTAGCCGCAACTTGGGAAACCGATAAAAAGTATCCCCATCCTCTTCAACTTCTGGAATGCCGTCTAGCAATCGAATTTGTCGATCGAGAAAGTCTTTGGCAGCTTGGCTACTAACTTGGGAAATCGCCATCAATTGAATTAACGAGATGCAACTATCCTGCTGTCGGAGTAACTGATAAAAAGCTGATTCTAGTCGTTTTTGTTGATTCGATCTGGAAATAAATACTGCTATTGCTACGCCCAAACCTAAGAGGAGCGGTAATTCAATCAAGCCCATAATGCTAAATAGTTGAAGATCGACTATACAGAGCAAGTATAGCGACTTTGGGGCAAAATCACGGATAATGACATTTATTAATCCAAATTATTTCACTTTGCCCGATTCCTCTTCTCTAGTGTCTATCTGTGGATGAACATCCTTCTCTAAATATTGCAGTCGCACGCTTGGATGCCACTGGACTGGACAACTATGCGGTGTGGGTGGTCAAAGCACCATATCCTGGCGGCTATGTAATCGAAAATTGCCGCTGGACGATCGATCTTTCCCAAATTTGGCTGGGGTGGCAAGAATTATTTAGTCCTGGGAGTAAGCCTGTTTGCTTGCCCTGTCATCAACATTCGAGTATTCCCGATTTAGATTTAGCGGCTGTCAGTCCGGTGGAAGTGCCTCACCTCAACAGTTATAGCGCGAATTTAATGCAGTATATGGGGTTGAATTTGTGGCAGTGGTTATTTTCTAAGCAGATCGGAAATGCTTTTGCGTACAGTCAAGGTATGGCGATCGGGCAGGGCAAAATGCTCCGTATCCGCCTAGAAATTCGCGATCCAGAGTGTACCTCATTGCCGTGGGAGATCATCCAGCCACAGCTTGGCAAGCCCGCAATCTCGCTCGATCGACAGGTGTTATTTAGTCGCACAAATAGCGATGTCGATCCCCTTCCCACTCAGCGACTGGATCGATCGATCGAGATTTTACTAGTCCTCGGTCAAAATATCCCTGGTAGTCCCCAGCTCGATCTCCAGCAGGAATCAGCGACTATCGCCCAAGTTTTACAGAATAACATCCCTAGTCAGTTCAATCCCCCCAATCATCTCAATCCAGCCGTTTGTCATGTGGACACGTTGATTCAACCCAGTCCTGCCGAGCTGATCGCTAAATTGGAGAGTCAGCCGTACAATCTATTTTTCTATGCTGGGCATGGCATTCCTGCGCCAGATGGGGGCTTGTTGCAGCTCAACGATCTGGGTGGAATTAATGGGACAGAATTGGCGCAGTTACTCGTGCGGTGTCGCGTCAAGTTAGCTGTATTTAATTCTTGTTGGGGCGCACAGCCTTATTATCATCAACAGCAAGCTGTGTCCCGTAGTAGTTTGGCGGAGGTATTACTGCACTACGGGGTGCCAGCGGTATTGGCGATGCGCGACCCGATCGCCGATAGGGAGGCTCTGAGCTTCATTCAGGCATTTACTCAGGCTCTGACTGACCGAATGAGTATCGATCGAGCTGTTGCCACCGCCAGACAACAGTTGTTGATTTTGTACAAGTTCAATCAACCCGCTTGGACGCTACCAATTCTGTACATGCATCCAGAATTTGATGGTGAATTAATTCAACCGCTGACTCAAGCTGTCACCGAAATTCCCTCGATTCCCCAGGTTATTCCCACCGCATATATTCGATCGGTTGGGTTCGAGAATCAGCCCGATTGTCGGATCGATCGAGGGTTGATGCGAGTTGGTAGATGGACTGACAACGATCTAGTCATCATTGAGCCGTGGATCTCTAAATATCATGCGGAAATCGTCTATCGATCGATCTCAAAAACAGATATTATCAGTGGAGTTTACTATCTGCGTGATTCATCTCGATTCGGCAGTTATGTGCTGGATGTTGATGGTAACTGGCGAAAAGTCCATGCTCAAGAATTTCCGCTTCAGTCAGGAATGCAAATCAAATTTGGCAGCGAACAAGGACAGATTTTAGAGTTTAGAATTGGTTAATTCTTATGATGAAATTTAATAAATACCTGTAAATAGAAGTGGTAGCTAGTATAGTGATGTCGATCGACTTTAGGATTTTGCTTTTGCAAACCGTACTAGTTTTTCTGTTAACACAATAAAATTGTCAGATAGCTGTTCGGGATATTCTACGAGCAATTTCTGTAAAACATCAATTTTATTAGCAGAACATTCGTTTGCCAGTCTTAGCAGAATAATGCCTCTATGAGGTCGCTGTTATCGAGAAGCAAATAAAAGACATGCTTTAATATCTGATTCAACTAATCCATCGTATTCCGCCAAAATCTCTGTTACTGTCGCATCATGTGCAAGTAGATTTAAAATATATTCGACAGTTAGGCGAGTTCCTTGGATAACAGGCTTTCCTGTCATAATATTTGGATTGGTAGTAACTCGTTTTAAAAGTTCTCGATCTTCCATATTTCAAAAATAATATAGTGTCAGAATCTAGTAATTATTACAATCATAACGTATTCGGTCAAGATCGATACTTAAGAACTTGAATTACCAGTCATCAATACCCCTTCCATTTTACTAAGCAGATTAATTAGCGTTTCTACCTGTTCACTGGGACGCAACACCCCCAGTCCTCTAGCCGTAACTTTGCCCATACTATAAACATAGCGCGATCGAACACTATCAGTCAGGTATTCTGCCAACAAATTCCAGGCTGGTTCAGCCATTGGCGTTTCTAAAATAATGTGTTGTTTACCATCAGGACGAATCCGACTAAAGCCGAGTTGCTTGGCAATTTGTTTGAGTTCGACGATTCGGAATAGTTGTTGTGCTGGCTTGGGAATTTCGCCATATCGATCGTTCCATTCCGCCGCAATATTGACCAGTTCTTGCTTGCTATCAGCAGCAGCTACCGATCGATAGGCACTCATTTTTTGCTCTAAATCTGAAATATAGTCGGCCGGAATCATCGCCGTAACTTTGAGATCGATTTGGGTATCATCAACTTGGGGGATTTCCTGTCCGCGAATTTCTTTGATTGCGTCTTGGAGCATTTCCATGTACAAGTCAAACCCAATTACATCCATTTGTCCCGACTGTTCGGCACCCAATAGATTGCCAACTCCCCGAATCTCCATATCGCGAGTAGCTAGTTGATAGCCAGATCCCAATTGGGTAAACTCCTGAATCGCTTTTAACCTTTGTCTAGCCTGTTCGGACAAGCTTGATTCTTTGGGATAAAACAGCCAAGCATGAGCTTGAATTCCAGCTCGTCCCACCCGCCCTCGGAGTTGATAAAGCTGAGACAATCCAAACCGATGAGCATCTTCAATTAAGATCGTGTTGACGCGCGGAATATCCAGTCCTGACTCAATAATTGTAGTGCAAACAAGTAAATCTGCATCGCCATTACTAAAGGTCAACATCGTTGATTCTAGTTCTGATTCATCCATTTGACCATGTGCGATCGCAATCCGACAAGAGGGGACTACTTCCAGGATTTTCGCAGCAGTTTCTTCAATTCCATCGATGCGCGGCACCACATAAAAAATCTGACCACCTCGCTCTAGTTCTTGACGAATTGCTGTGGCGATCGCTTCTAGTTTATAGGGTGATAAGTGAGTGGTAATTGGGCGACGAGATGGGGGCGGAGTCATAATTAGGCTCATTTCTCGCACGCCAGATAGGGACATATAAAGTGTACGCGGAATCGGTGTAGCCGATAAAGTCAGCACATCAACATCACTCTTAAGAGTTTTAATCTTCTCTTTTTGATTAACCCCAAACCGCTGTTCTTCATCGATAACTAATAAGCCTAATTCTTTAAACTTTAGCTCTTTACTTAATAATTGATGAGTGCCAATTACAATATCTAGCTCACCAGTTTTGAGTCGATGCAAAATATTTTTTCGTTCCTCAGCAGTCCGAAACCGATTGAGTAGTCCCACATTCACTGGATAGGGGGCAAATCGCTCTTGCAGTGTGTGATAATGCTGTTGGGTAAGAATTGTTGTAGGCGCAAGGAAAATCACCTGCTTATGCGCCGTGACAGCCTTGAATATCGCTCTAATTGCTACTTCAGTTTTACCAAAACCGACATCACCACAGACCAACCTGTCCATCGGTCGATCGCTCTCCATATCCCGCTTGACATCTTGAGTTGCTTTTAACTGATCGGGTGTGGGCTGATAGCGAAATGAGTCTTCGAGTTCCTGTTGCCACGGGGCATCGGGTGGATAAGTAAAGCCCTGTTTGATCGATCGATCTGCGTATAGTTTCAGCAGATCGAATGCCAATTTCTTAATCGACTTCTTGACTTTAGCCTTAGTCTTTTCCCACGCTTGTCCAGATAATTTATTCAGTTCTGGCTTGGCACCCGAACCCTGACGGAAACGTGACAATACTCCCACCTGATCGGCGGGAACCTTGAGCGAACCATCAGCATATTGAATCGTTAGATAGTCACGCAAAGTATCGTCAGTCTGAATACTTTCAAACTTAATAAATCTGCCCAATCCGTGATTGCGATGAACGACATAATCACCAGGACGCAGTTTATTCGGATCGACTTGTTTTGATACTGCCTGCCGCCGTTTACGGGCATAACTAAAACTAGCTAAAGATTGCTGACCAAAAAACTCGCGATCGGTCACAAGTACCATCCGAAATGTGGGCAGAATAAATCCTTCTAGTTCAGCCACGCCTGAATATTTAATTGCTACAGCAGTATGCTGAATTTGCAACTTATCAATTGCCGGAAAATCACGCGGATTAGCCACAAATTGCGCCGGACAATCATGCTCCTGTAATAGTGATGCCGATCGAGATGGTTGAGCCGATACTAGCCAACTGGAATAACTTTGCTTGTGATAATCACGTAAAGTTCCAGCAATCTTGGCAAACTGATGGGGAATAGTTGGAATCGATCGACAGGCTAAATTTAAACCCTCTCCACTCACCGCCAATTCATCTAATCTCAGATACTTAAATCGCTCCTCAATCTTAGCAATACTATCACTAAATTTCTGATGCCAAATTGGAGTATCTGCGGGCAATGTTTCCCATTCTTCTTGGGTATATTCCCACCATCGATCGTTATGCGCTGCACATCGATCGAACTCATCAATTGTGATTAAACAATTATCCGGTAAATAGTCTATTAATGAATATCGATGTTGTTGAATTGAAATGTAGTTAGCTGTTTCTAAAACAACACTCTCCCCCGCTCCCCGCTCCCCGCACCAAATCGTCTCAAAATTCACCGGAGTCAGCACCAACCGATCGATCTTATCCAACGAACGCTGAGTGCTGGGATCGAATTCCCGCAGCTTATCCAAATCATCCCCAAACCATTCCAACCGCACCGGAAGCTCCGCCGCTACCGGAAAAATATCAATAATATCTCCCCGCCGACTCCATTGTCCCTCAACTTCCACTAGCGGGACTCGATCGTACCCCAAATTCACCAACTGAATCCCAATCTGCTCCACATCGCCACTATCACCCACCCGCAACGTCAAACATCGCGCCGCAAACTCATCCGGTGCAGGTAAATGCGGCTGCAAAGCCAAAGTCGTACAAACCACCGCTACTCTCAAATCTCCCCGTCTCCCCGTCTCCCCGTCTCCCCGTCCCCCCGTCTCCCCATCCCCCACTCTCACCAACTCCGCCAACCCCTGCATCTGCCCCCAAATCGTCTCTGATTCGCGGCTAGTAGCTCCGTAGGGCGACGATTCTGTCGTCGGATAGAAATGGACAGTTTGCCAGCCCATCGCCTCCAATTGAGCCGCCCATCTGCCAGCTTCCTCAATGGTGGCTGTCACAACCAATAAATTTTGCCCAGATCCCTGTGCCAAGGCTGACGCAACCAAACCCTTTGGTAGACGTGGCAATCCACTCAAGTGGAGCATCTGCTGCTGTTGGAGCTTTAAGAGCAGTTCCGCCGCCAGTTGAGATCGTTCGAGGGTGCGAATCAGTGCAGAAAAAGCCATCGTTTCAGTTCATCAGTACAGGCTTTTTCACCTTAAACCGTTTTAGAGAATTTTGAAAGGGGAATTTTTTCATAATGGTAATTCTGGGACTTACCTTTCAAATCAATCCTCTTACGAGAGCCTACGCCAGCGAGTAAGGCTGGAAAATCTCGACAAAGATTCAATCTGCCGCCAGAGAGTCTAGTTGTCAGTCGATGCAAAAATTCGGAGATCGATCTATACAAGTTAATGAAAGGCTGGCATAACATTGTCTCTTGATATCCCCGCCTCGACTAGTACTCGGCGGCGCAGGTTCAGCCACTATTCAAATTCGCCCAACTCCAAACTCCGAACTCCCAACCCTTCCTAAAATAGTACTGTTATTTACGCCGCCAAGTACTAGTATATTTTAGAGATCGAAGCTCGGATTACGAAAAAGCATATTCTGAATACTTACGCATCGAAGGATGATGAAATCCAACGACAATCTCATCTTTAGAAATTCCCATCTCTGCAAAATCTTCATCAACTTCAAGATCTGTGTTGTTTTCTTGCAGCCAGATTTTACCATCTTTAATATCGAAGTGAAAGATGCAATCATGAATTCGGCGTGATTTTTGCCAACCAATATCGAATAGGAGATAGTGGTCATTTTCAGTATCAAAAATCAGCTCGACTTCGACTTCCGAATTATTTGTCATCGATTCAGCATATTTTCTCAAAAATGCTTTAATACTTTCTCGATAGTGTGCTAGTCTATCCATATTTGAATTTCCTCCGCATCCGCTATGTAAACGATTAATTTCATTGGGTATTGCTCCAATAAACTTGTAATCAGAACTTCTCCAAATAAAGCTTCATAGATAGAGTCTGGAACAGCTAGATAAAGAATTCGATCTGGCTCTAATTGTCCAAGTGCGACTTTGTATGGAAAAAACTGTCCAAATGCCTGGTAGAAGTCTGTGATTTTTGAGGTTCTTAGAAAGCTTTTCACTTCTACTGCTATTTTCTGGTTATCTTTTTCGGCACCAATAAGTTTTTCTGCGCCTAGATCGACTTCTAGCTTCAAGGTGCCTATTTTCAATGGTAATGGATCGTGGGTGATTGTCCAGCCCTCTTTTTCCAAAGCGTGTCTCACCGCATCATGAAATTTATCCCTTCTAGACATTTCCTAAATATCTCCACTTCCACAATAATTCAGTTTATGTCTGCCGATCTAAATCAATCTCGATCGATCCTCATTGCCATAGCCTTTCTTTCTGAGTGTCTACTTGGTAGAGCCTTAAGATCGACCATTTGATTCTTCACAGGAGACGCTCCTTGAACGAAAAAGGGTGAGCAGTGCCCACCCTAAAGTATAAATATTCTAGTTAATTCGATTCTCATCCTGAGAGGCTCCGCCAACGAATCATCTAACCAAACCTGCCGCTGATATATTCTTGCGTTTTCTCTTGCTTGGGTGAACCGAAGATGTTGCGGGTATCGTCGTACTCGACTAGGTATCCAAAGCGACTACCGCCATCTTCAGCTCCAGCATTGAAGAAGGCTGTTTTGTCGGAGACTCGTGCGGCTTGTTGCATGTTGTGAGTGACGATCACGATCGTGAATTTCTCTTTCAACTCGTGGATCAGGTTCTCAATCTGGACGGTGGAAATCGGATCTAATGCGGAGCAAGGCTCGTCCATTAATATTACTTCAGGTTCGACGGCGATCGTCCGTGCGATACACAGTCGCTGCTGCTGTCCACCGGAGAGGGACAACCCACTTTGCTGGAGTTTATCTTTGACTTCTTCCCATAGTGCCGCTTTGCGAAGGGACTGCTCGACTCGCTCGTCGATATTGCCTTTGAAACCAGCGATTTTCAGCCCGAACGCTACGTTATCGTAGATGGATTTTGGGAAAGGATTGGGTTGTTGAAATACCATTCCGATCCGGCGACGGACTTCGACGGGATCGATCCGTGGATCGTATAGATTAGTGCCACTGTAGGTAATTTGTCCCTGGACTTTGGCCGTTGGAATCAGATCGTTGAGGCGATTGTAACAGCGCAGCAGGGTACTTTTACCACAACCGGAAGGCCCGATAAAAGCGACCACGTTATTTTTAGGAATATCTAGAAAGACATTCCGAACCGCTTGGAAAGCACCATAGAAGATGGAAACGTTATCTGTCTTGATGATGATTTCCTTGTCTGTCCGAGTATCTACCATAAAAATAGCAATTAAAGGTTATGAAGTGCGCTCGCACTGCAAATAAGTTTGAATATCGATTCGGGGAAATAAGACTAACGGATTCTTTCTAGCTAATTCAATCCTATCCTAAGTTTGTCCTAAATAGGATTTTTTCGGTCGAGTAAAATCCTTAATAACATTACCCTAAAAGTTTAGTAGACCTTTCGACGAGAAATGACTCGTGCGACGATACTAATACCAAGAATTATCACCAGGATAATCAAGGCAGCTACCCACGCTAATTGTTGTTGATTTTTGTAGGGAGAAATGGCGAAGTTGTAGATCAGAACAGATAGAGTTGCTGTTGGTTGCCACACTCCTTGAACATCGTATTGATTGAACAAGGCAGTAAACAGCAGTGGGGCTGTTTCCCCAGCGGCTCTAGCGATCGCTAATGTTACACCTGTAGCAATAAATGGCATTGCAGAGGGTAAGACGATCTGGGTGACGCTTTGAAAGTTGGTGGCTCCAATGCCGACAGCCGCCATCCGCGTGGTTTTTGGCACAGATTTTAGCCCTTCTTCTGCTGTCCGCACGATCGTCGGTAGCATCAATACTGATAGGGCAACTCCACCAGCTACAGCCGAAAAACTGCCAGTCATCAGTACTACGATCCCGTAGGCAAATAGCCCTGCAATAATCGATGGCACGCCACTCAGGACATTTGTACAAAAGCGGACAAAGTGAAAGATCCAGTTACCCTGACTAAATTCGATCGTGTAAATTGCGGTCAACACGCCAAATGGTACGCTAATTATACCACCGATCAGGCAGGTGATAAATGTACCCACGATCGCATTGCGTAAGCCTCCACCCTGCATTCCCGCTGCTGGCGGCAGGTCGGTAAAAACGGCTGGTGAGAATCCAGCAATGCCATTGGCGATGACCATGAATAGGATTGATGCTAGGGGAATCAGGGAAATGGCGACGCAGGCGAATACCATTCCAGTCATCACTTTGCCGAATAATTTTCGGTTGGGGGCGATGGCAAATTCACTGCCTAATAAATTGGCTTGAGGCGATAGGGGAGTCATAAATTTTACGTCAATAACTGTGATGGTGTACACGCAAACTTACTAGACTTCGTTTTCAGATTCTTACCCCCAACCCCCTTATAAAGGGGGCTTTTCTGCCCCCTCCCCTTGTAAAGGGGAGGGCTGGGGTGGGGTAAAAATCTACGCAGCCAATCACTCAACCTGCTGAAAGCGGCTAACCAATGCCTGGGCGAGAATATTTACTACCAGTGTCAACACCATCAAAATCAAAGCTTCGTAAAACAGCGATGACTTTTGCAAGCCGCTAGCTTCACCAAACTGGTTGGCAATCAGTGACGAAAGGGTCGAAGCTGGAGCCAGCCAGGAAATATTCGCTTGATTGGCGTTGCCAATTAACATTGCCATCGCCATTGTTTCGCCCAGGGCGCGACCTAGTGCCAGCATGATCGAGCCGACAATCCCTGAAAGTGCCGCTGGCAGCAAGACTAGGACGATCGTTTCCCACCGCGTTGCACCGAGTCCGTAGGCTCCCTGGCGGAGTTTGGGTGGGAGGGACGTGAGGGTGTCGCGAGAGATGGCAATAATGGTGGGGAGGATCATGATCGCCAGTACCAGAGAGGCACCTAGAAGCTGCCTACCACCAGGCTCAGTTGAGAAAAAGGGAATCCAACCAAAACTATGATTTAAGCCCTGGAACAGCGGTTTAATCGTGGGGAGGAAGACAAACAGCCCCCACAATCCATACACTACACTGGGAATGGCGGCTAGTAGTTCGACTGTAAATGCGATCGGTTGCAAAATCTTGGGTGCTAGGAAATTTTCAGTCAAGAAAATCGCTACACCCACGCCGAGGGGTACCGCAAATAGCAGTGCCAGAAAGGAACTCAGGACTGTCCCATATACATGGGGCAAGGCTCCATAGATATTTTTGACTGGATCCCAAGTGCTATCGACCAAAAATCCCAATCCAAAAGTCTGGATGGCGGGAAGGGCAATTACTAGTAATGAATAGGTGATCCAGACTAGGATCAGACCAATCCCGATCGCCAGTCCAAATGTTACGCGCCGAAAGTTTTGGTCGATCGCTCTAACCGGATTAAATTGGGTAGAAGCTTCGAGCAGTGTTTCGGTAGAATTCTGTCGCGGTGTCTTCATAAAAAGGTTTATTTAACTTTAGCCAGTTCTGTTTTGACTTTTGCTACCAAACTATCTTCTAGTGGCACGTAACCTAACTCGGTGGCAGTAGCTTTACCAGTAGTCAATGACCACTCGACTACAGATTTCAATGCTGTTTGTTTGGCGGCATCTTTGGACTGAGGATAGAGCAATAACCAAGTCAAACCTGAGATCGGGTAGGCTTTGGGATTAGCAGAATCGGGAACTAAAAGTGCGAGATCTGCGGGCATCTTTTCGCCGACAAATGCTTCAGCACCTGCTGCGGGGGATGGCGCGATTAGCTTACCAGATTTATTCTCGATCGATGCCATTGGCATGTCGGTTTGTTTAGCAAAGGAATACTCGACGTAGCCAATCGCATTCGGCGTTTGTTTGATCTGGGCAGCTATACCTTCATTTCCTTTAGCACCTGTCATCCCTTGGGGCCAGGATACAGATTTATTTACGCCTGCCGTCCAGGTGGGACAAGCAGCTTTGAGGTGATTTGTAAATTGAAAAGTGGTACCACTACCATCAGAGCGGTGAACAAATTGAATAGTTTGGTCGGGAAGTTTAGCTCCAGGATTTGCTTTAGCGATCGCTGGATCGTTCCACTTGGTAATTTTACCAGCCGCGATGCCGCAATAAGCAGCGCGAGATAGTTTTAGATCTTTGACCCCGTCGAGATTGTAGGCAAATACCACACTACCGCCAGTCATGGGGACTTGAATTGGTTCGGCACTAAATTTGGTTTTGAACTTAGCGCGTTCTTCTGGTTTCAATGGTGCGTCGGACGCGCCAAAATCGACGGTACCTGCTAAAAATTGTTCGACTCCAGCACCACTACCGACTGATTGATAACTGATTTGAGTACCAGGATTTGTTTTGTTGTAGTCTGCAAACCAGCGTTGGTAGAGCGGTGCGGGGAAGGTTGCGCCAGCACCACTGAGGGAGGAGCTACCGCCACTAGTCGCAGCAGGAGCTGTAGCCGTCGGTGCCGCACCAGTAGATGGTGGGGTGGCAACATCAGGGCTTTTGGGTGTGCAGGATGATACGGTTAGCCCGATCGATAGGGCTGTCAGAGCTGTCCAAACACTAGGGCGTGCCCTACCAGTTGCCAATGGGTTCTCGCTAGTTAGCTGCTTAATTTGGCGATCGTTCATCAGATAATTTCTCCTCAAGTTTTTGTGCTTTAGTTACCTGTATTATTTAGGACTAAACTTATCTAGATTATATTTAAAATTGACACCATTTGATGATACGGATCGATCGTCCCAATTAAGCTTAACCAGATGTTAACCCGATGGGGATGGAGGCTTAAAGAAGGTTGAGGTAGTATATCCCTTGTATCAAAATAAGCTAACAATCTGCATTGACGCGATTTGTCAAAGCTAATTTTGAGATCGGCGCGCTTTGTATAAACTCGACAACTTTACCCCATGTTATTCAAAAATTTCGGTCGTCTGACTACTCTCTCCGTAGTCGCAGTATCAGTCTTTGGCACTCAACTAGCCGCATTGGCTGAAGTGACCCTCAGTGGTGCTGGCGCAACTTTCCCGCAGCCACTATATGAGAGATACGTGCGGGAGATGCGGAAAGCTCACCCAGACATAAAAGTTAACTATCAGAGTATTGGTAGTGGTGGTGGAGTCAAGCAGACGATCGCAGGTACTGTAGATTTTGGTGCTAGTGATGCGGCGATGACTGATGGCGAAATGGCTAAGGTCAAAGGTGGAGTGCTCTTGATTCCAACCGCTGGCGGTGCTGTATCAGTAGTATTTAACTTACCTGGAGTCAAAAGTCTGAAGCTGTCTAATGCAGCTCTAACAGGCATCTTTACAGGCAAAATCACGACCTGGAACGATCCGGCGATCGCGCAAACCAATAAGGGTGCTGCATTGCCTAGTAGTGCAATCAAGCCTGCTGTCAGAGCTGATGGTAGTGGTACCTCATTTATCTTTTCAAATCACATGAGTGCGGTTAGTCCAGAATTTAAGTCCGCAGTTGGGGCGAGCAAAGAACCCAAGTGGCCATCTGGTTTCCTCAAAGGTAAAGGTAATCCTGGAGTTGCAGCTTCTGTCAAACAAACACCAGGCTCGATCGGTTATGTTGAGTACGAGTTTGCACTCAAGAGTGGACTTTCCTCGGCATCAGTCCAAAATGGTAGCGGACAGTATGTCACACCATCACTCAAGTCTGCTAATTTAGCTCTGTCTGATGTCCAGTTCCCTGAAAACTTCCGCGCCTTTGATGTCAACTCAGCTCAAGGTTATCCAATTGTGGGCTTGACTTGGTTACTAATTCCTAAAACCCAAAAAGATCCTAACAAAGCTAAAGCCATCAAAACAATGGTGAAATGGATGCTAACTAGTGGTCAACAATTTAATGACGACCTCAACTACACCTCTATTCCTAGCGGTGTGGCCCAGCGGGCGATCGAAGCTGTTGAATCCGGCGTGAAATAATAATCTAATTCTAACAATGTCATCTTCTCCAAATTTTATGCCTACGCCAAACATTGATGATTTGGCTGGGCGTAATCGTCATTCCAAGACAGACAAAGCCGATCGACTATTCCGCTATCTCCTGTATGCTGCCAGCGGAGTATCGATTGGAATCTTGCTGCTGATGGTCTGGACTATTACTGGACATGCCTTACCCGCCATCAAACAGTTCGGGTGGGGCTTTTTAGCTGGTCGGGATTGGAACGTACCAGATCTCAAATTTGGTGCCTTACCGTTGATCTACGGCACGATCGGGAGTGGTTTAATCTCGCTGATCTTCGCTGTCCCAGTCGGTTTGGCTGTGGCGATCGTCACCAGTGAGGATTTGTTGCCAAAGTGGTTGCGATCGACGATTGCCTTTACGATCGAACTACTCGCATCGATTCCTAGTGTGGTATTCGGACTGTGGGGATTCTACACCCTGATTCCGATTCTGCTGCCGATTCAACAGATGCTCCACAGCAAATTTGGCAACATCCCGTTATTTAGCACCGAGCCATCTGGATCGGGACTATTGACAGCAGGGATGTTGCTAGCAATCATGATCCTTCCCACGGTGGCGGCTGTCAGCCGCGAAGTATTATTAGTTGTCCCCAACTATCTGCGAACTGGCTCGATGGCTTTGGGATCCACCCGTTGGGAGACGATCTTTCGAGTAGTTTTACCAAAGGCTTTTTCAGGGATTGTCGGCGGAGTGATGCTGGCGTTGGGCAGAGCACTAGGTGAGACAATGGCAGTAACAATGGTAATTGGTAATGCCGAGAATATTAGCCCGTCAATCTTTGCACCTGCTTACTCAATTCCGGCGATTCTAGCAAATACATTTGCCGAGGCACAGGAAGATATTCATGTTGGCGCGCTGACTTACTTGGTGCTGATTTTGTTTGCGATTACGCTATTCGTAAATATTGGCGCGATTGGATTGGTGAGACTAGTTGAGCGTGGTGAAAAATCATAATATGAATAACTCGGAAATTGATAAATTAGTTACGCCATTATCCCCGCTGCGAAGTTTATTCGATCGGGGTATGACTGTTTTAGCAGTGGTGCTGACGATCGTCGGCATGTCACCACTGATTTCAGTATTGTGGAATATCATCTCCAAGGGTTTGCCAGGACTAACAGCGGCAATGTTTACTAAACCTATCATCGATGATGGTTTTGCCAATGCAGTTGTAGGCACATTAACGATGATTTCGATCGCTTCTTGCCTGAGTATTCCGATTGGGGTGGCGACGGGGATCTATCTAGCCGAATATCAGCCAAATAGTAAGCTCAATCGGGCTGTCAAATTTTTGAATACAATTCTGACTGGCGTACCTTCGATCGTCGTCGGGATCTTCACTTATGATTTGATTGTCTTGGGTAGTAAGCAGTTATTTGATTTTAGTTACAGCGCGTTGGCTGGTGGGATTGCGTTGTCAATTATCATGCTACCAATTATTGCGCTGACGACAGAAGAAGTGTTGAAACTGGTACCGATTAATATGCGACTAGCTTCGGCTGGATTGGGTGGGAGCAAATTTCAAACCATCTCGCGAATTATCCTCCCCACAGCTTTTCCAGCCCTTGTCACTGGCGTACTGCTAGCAGTCTCACGGGGGATTGGCGAGACAGCCCCGTTGCTATTTACGGCTCTGTTTGCCCAAGATTGGGCATCAAATCTGATTAGCCCCACGGCTTCCTTGCCGATTATGATTTTTAATTTATATAACGACCCCGATCCGGTTAAAAATCAATTAGTTTGGACGGCATCATTCTTTTTACTAGGCATTGTTTTATTCATTAATCTATCAGCTCGATTATTTTCTAGCCGAGCTAGATAAATCATTAAATACGCAGCGATCTTATTTTAATAAATTGAAGTCTCAGATTTTATTCTAAAGACATAGCTATCAACTATCAACTATTTACTCATGCACAGATTAAAAGAATTTATTCCACAGATGCAAACCGCAATTCAGGTTAATAACCTTAGCTTTTTTTATGGTGCAGTGCGGGCACTGGAAAATATCAACATGAGTATTTTTCAGAATCGCGTGACAGCAATTATTGGGCCATCTGGTTGCGGTAAATCAACTTTCATCAAGTCCCTCAATCGAATTGGTGAGCTAGAGGGGAAGATCAAAACTGAGGGACAAGTTGAGTTCTATGGTCAAGATATCTATCATCCCCAAGTCAACCTCAATCAACTGAGAAGACAGATTGGGATGGTATTTCAAAAGCCCAACCCTTTTCCGATGAGTATCTATGAAAACGTTGCCTACGGGATCAAAATTGGTGGAGAAAAAGTGCGTCGATCGGATCTCGATATCGTCGTAGAATCAGCACTGCAAGGTGCCGCACTCTGGAATGAAGTTAAGGATAAATTGCACAAATCAGCACTAGGATTGTCTGGTGGACAACAGCAACGATTATGTATCGCTCGTGCCCTAGCTGTCAAACCACAAGTATTATTGATGGATGAACCTTGCTCGGCACTAGATCCAGTAGCGACGATGAAAATTGAAGAACTAATGCATAGTTTACGTAACGATCTGACGATCGCAATTGTTACTCACAATATGCAGCAAGCAGCTAGAATTTCTGACTACACTGCCTTTTTTAGTACCGATGAAAGTCGAATCGGGCGAATGGTAGAATTTGGCGAAACTAAGCAGATCTTCTCATTCCCCGTTGATGCTCGTACTAATGATTATGTCTCAGGTAGATTTGGTTAAACAACTCACATCTTGCACCAATACACATTGACTAAGGGACTTCCTGAAAATAAATAGTTCCAAGAGAATAAGGTAGACTAAGAATCGGTGAAGCAAAGAGATTGAGGCAGATGTTGAAACTAACAGAGGGAATCAAAGCATTATTGAAAGAGACATCTGAGCGGTTGAAGGGT
>JANXVE010000140.1 GCA_025351825.1 Chamaesiphon sp. 341R_metabat_111
ACTTGCACTCAATGAGCATCTACTTGAGAGATTTATTTCCATGTTAGGGCTTGACCAGACTTTGATTAAAGCCCATCCTAACTATGACAGCCTTCTACAGTATGGCTCGTTGGCTCCATAAATCTGTCCGGACTATTGTTAAAATTATCGGGTATCTCTTCACTATCCCGATGCTTCCAATTCCGAACATTCAACTTATATTCGATCGTCCCGAATCGATCGACATTGATGATGTTGGGTTTCATTCTTCAACCCAACCTACAGATCTACAGATCTCAACATACAGATCTAATTGTCTGGTGGGAAGATCGGCGATCTCGATTTTGAGGTTAAATGGTGTGGTGGACTGGAGGAATTCTGTCCATTCTGATACTGTTGTGTTTTAAAGGTTGGTTTATGAGACGCGAGGAGTTGTTGGAGCGTTATGCTGCTGGGGAGAGAGATTTTAGTGGGATTGGGTTGGATGATGTAGAAGTTAGCGGGATCGATCTGAGTGGTATTAATTTGAATGGAGCTAGCATAAACCAGTTCTTCGCAGATGGGGCTAACTTGAGTGGAGCTAACCTCAGCGATGTCTGTCTCTACCAAGCTGGGTTTGAAGACGCTGTACTCATCGGCACTAATTTTAGTGCTGCGGATCTGGGAAGTTGTAATTTCCGAAGAGCCAACTTAGAGGGAGCTAACTTGGAGGGAGCTATCTTGGAAGGAGCTATCTTGGAAGGAGCCAATTTGGAGAGAGCTAACTTGGAAGGAGCTATCTTTGAAAGTACTTGGATGCCCGATGGTAGTCTCAGAAGTAATTGATGATTCATTATATTCTGCCAAAAGAGACACATCTGAAAATGCATTAAATCGTTGCCAGTAGGATTTCTCTCTGTAGCCTCAGCTTTAGCGGAACGATCGATTAAAATTATCGGGCATCTCTTCATTATCCCGATGCTTCTAATTCCAAACATTCAATTTATGTTCGATCGTCCCGAATCGATCGACATTGATGATGCCCTAGTTTCATTCTTCAACCCAACCTACAAAAACCGATCGGCTGGTAAAATATGAATAACTCCAGGCAACTCGTCAATTCCAAATAGGATCTAGCTATGCCGACTAACTTTCGACTAATTACTATTCCAGTTAGCCATTATGTTGAAAAAGTAAGGTGGGCACTAGACTATCTCAAGATTCCGTTTCAAGAATCGCCGCAGATGCCACCATTCCACCGTGGAGCAGTCAAGAAATATGGCGTAACAACTGTGCCAGTATTAATTGCAGATTCGTTGGCGGAGCCTCTCAGAATGAGAATCGTCAAGACTGATTCTACTGATATCTTGCGGTATCTAGACACACTACATCCAGGTAAACTCTATCCACCCGATCCCGCATTACAAGAACTTAGTACCGAATTAGAGACATTACTTAATCTAACTTTGGGCGTAAGTACCCGTTGCTGGGGCTATTCCTACATTCTCACCCGCGAACTCCTCTATCCTCACTGGACTCTAGGCGTACCATTTTGGCAAAAGTTGCTATTTCCAATTATTTTCCCGAAAGTTGAACCCATCATCCGCGAGAGTTTTAAGATCACCACAACATCTGGGGCTAAATCTTATCAGGAAATCATCGGGGTATTCGATCGAGTCACCGAGGTATTATCTGATGGGCGCAAATACTTATTAGGCGATAGATTTTCAGCAATAGATATTACGTTTGCCGCTCTAGCCGTACCCATTCTCCAACCCGCCGAACAGTACACCGCATCTACGTCACTAGATTTATTACCTGCCCAAATGCAAGCTGATATCCGCAATTGTCGATCGACTCCAGCGGGTGAATTTGGCTTGCGACTATACCGAGAAAACAGACGTTAGCAGCTCCTAACTCAAAGTTAACGGCAGAGTCCACCCGTCACTGAATTTAGTGCCACTGGACTGGGGATCGGGCT
This sequence comes from Chamaesiphon sp. 341R_metabat_111, assembly GCA_025351825.1. GTDB lineage: Bacteria > Cyanobacteriota > Cyanobacteriia > Cyanobacteriales > Chamaesiphonaceae > Chamaesiphon. The sequence goes on from JANXVE010000140.1 coordinate 1,940, forward strand.
ACCGACAATTGAAGTGGTGCAATTAACTTGAGTGCTTCGAGGATTGAAGTTCTGAAAAATCACCGTAGATCCCTGTTGACGACGATCTCGAAAACCACCGATAGATGTTGTAGTTGTAGAAGTAGTCACAGAACTACTACCAGGATAAATATTTGAATTTACCCGTTCGACTGTGGTGGTTGTCTCCGTTGAGGGAATATAAATCGTGGTGGAGCCATAACCATTTGATGGAAAACCCTGAGATGGAAAACCCTGAATAAAAACGCTCTGCGCTCTTACAACACCTGGTAATAATAAGGAAATTACCGCTGTAGAAATTGCTGTCAGACAGATAAACTTTTTCATGATTAACTCCTAATAAAAATTACTCACCAGTTAAATTTATAACCCTTAACCTTCAACTGACTTTGCCCAATCCTGTGCCCAGGCCAGGATTTGATGTACCTGCTCGATTGTTGCTGCTTCACAATAGAGTCTCAGCACTGGCTCGGTTCCACTAAACCGAATTAATAGCCAACTATCATCAGCTAAATTAAACTTATAGCCATCAGCCAAATTACGATCGCGTACTTCTATCTTAGCAATTTTGGCAAATGGTTTGCTTTCTAGTTCTGCCATCAATTTCGATCGCACATCCATCCCTGACAGATGTAGATCTACTCGATCGTATTTGAAATTATAGTCAGTCTGGATTTCCAGCGCACGATATAAGTCACCTAAATCTTGTTGAGATTTGGCAATCGCTTCGAGCAGATACAGTGCTGATAATAAGGCATCCCGTTCGGGAATATGATTGCCATAACCAATTCCCCCCGATTCTTCGCCACCGATCAAAGCCTGAGTTTCCAACATTCGATCGGCAATATACTTATAGCCAATCGGGGTTTCATAGATTGGTAAGTTATACAGTTTGGCGATTTTAGGAACGAGATTAGAAGTACTCACCGTCTTGATAATTTCGCCTGTAAAGCCCCGATTTTTGACCAGATGCTCGATTAGAATCGGAATCAAAATCTGCGAACTCATGAACTCACCAGAGCCATCTACAGCCGCAATTCGATCGCAGTCGCCATCAAAAACCAATCCAATTCTCACTCCAGGCTCATCTTTCTTGCTCCGAATCACCCGCATTAATTGCGATAGGTACTTAGCCAAAGGCTCTGGCGCACCGCCGCCAAATAAAGGATCGGTTTTACTATTTAGCTCAGTAATCGGCAAACCTAATAATCTGCCCAGCCCAGTACTCGCCGCACCATTCATCACGTCTGCAAATACCGTCAACTTACCAGATGCGATCGATTGTTGGATACTCGCCAGATCGACTTTCTCTCGCAGCCCATCACAATAACTCGTCCACGGATCGAAAGTAGTCAAAGTTCCAGGCTGACTAGTCGGCAGAGCTTCACCTACTCTAGCCTCAATTTGCTTGGTGACATCCGGCGATACCGAACCGCCAAAATTGCCCTTCACTTTCAGTCCCAAATAAGCTCCAGGATTGTGACTAGCCGTAATTACCAGCGCACCTAGCGCATCTTGACTATGAGCCGCCCAACTAAAGGCTGGAGTAGGGGCAAACGTCTCGCTCAAAATCACATCAAACCCAGCCATCCGCACAGCCTCAGCCATCCGCTTCGCAAATGTCTCCGCCATAAACCGACGATCGAACCCCACAATAATCTTGCGATTACCCGTCTTTTCCCCATAAGTATCCGCCAACACCGCCGCCGCAATCGGTGCGACTTGGAGTAGTCGATCGAATGTAAACTCAGCCCCAATTACACCCCGCCAGCCATCTGTCCCAAACTTAATTGCGTCCACAGTCATCAGTTCCAATATCTACCAACTTCCCTATTTTACAGACGAGGGTAGTTTAAATATCGCGATTTATTTCGGATTGGAAAATCCGGCTCACGATCGGAACAAAACATGGCATGACTTTAGTGGTGACAGTGATTTCAATCACTTTGAGTATATGCAGCTTAGATTAAGCCAGAGCATCCTTCAACGCGGTTCTCGCTGCCAAATGATTGCGAGTCGATGTCAAAATCTCTACCTCTCGATCCAAGCGACTAGTTGTATCCTGCATCTCTAACAACGCCTGCTGCTCTGCCGCTACACCGTACAGGTGACTGGCAACCCAATAAGATAGTTCGATCGGTAAATCTGGTAAATTATCTGGCAACTCGATCGGTTGCTCGGTTAGCTTCCCCGACAGATGCACGACATCACGCAGTAGCCGCTCAACATCGGTCGCTAGGGGGCGTAAATCAGTCTCAGTAGGTCGATCCTCGATCCACTCCACCAAACCCACTCGATAGGGCTTCTCGCGCACGTATTCCAGCACTCTGAACCGCTGTTGTCCCATCGTCAACACTTTCATTCGATCGTCAGGCAATTTCTCAAAGTGGACGATCTCAGCACAGCAACCGATGTCTGCTGGTTGTCCTTTGACGGGATCCCACATCAGTACCCCAAATCGCCTGTCGCTATTCATCACCGTATTCATCATGATCCGATAGCGAAATTCAAAAATATGCAGCGGCAGCGGACGACCCGGAAATAGCACCAGTTCAGGAAGGGGAAATAAGGGAAGTTCTCTCACAGCGATCGAAGAAGATGGTGCCATTTGCCGAAGTGATGTAAAGCGGATAATCTATCTACTAGGTTAACGGATCCAGTCTCATAAGTGCCAGATATCTATTGCCTAGTTTCGAGGATGTCGCAATCATCAAATATCTCGATTTCTCTGAAGCCCAATCTGAGATATAAATTCTTGGCTGGATTACCGCTGAGTACTCGCAGTCGAACGGGTTTATTTACACTACTTGCCAATCGAATTACTGATTCGATTAAGCCCGTCCCAATGCCTCTATTTCTGTATTTATCCTGGATTTGGAGATCGGCGAGATAAATGCAATCTGCTCTTTCTTCAACTCGAATCATCCCAATCTCAACATCGTCAAATTGGATAATGTTTGTCGATCGAGGATTGAAGTACTCACGAAATTTAGTACTATCCCAGACAAGATTAAGTTTAACGTAATACGGCCGCATAACAGATTCATAAAATGGCTCAAGCCATTCAACATCATCCCAAGTTGCCATTCTTTGCGATATTCTCACCGGAGATCTGTTGCTAAGTTTTTGAGGCTGGAAAAAAATCGCTAATATTCAGCAAAAGCTCTGAATATTGAGGCAAGCTAATCGATCGAGGTGGTGTAATAATCTCAATGCTGGCGTAGATATCACCTTCAGGTTGACGATATATTTCTAAGCGATCGTCTATTAGATTAAAAATCCAATATTCACGAATTCCGGCTGCTGCATACAGTGCTGCTTTGGTGTCTCGATCGAATTTAATACTCGAATCTGCAACTTCAATCACTAAGATAATATCTGCGGGTGCTGGATGACTGTTGATATAGTCATCCGATCTCAACCTCGCAATCACAATATCTGGTTCTGGTTCGCTATTATTCGGCAGACTAATCGGATCTTGGCAACGGACGATCGCCAGCGCTCCAATCAGCGTTAGCAAGCCCTTTAGCAATCTACTAGTAGCAACTGTGTGTCGAGTACCTTTTGCTGCCATCGTAAAAATCTGTCCTAAAATTAACTCCACTTTCTCGCCTTCGCGGATGATGCCACTTTCCATCATCTGATAATAGTCAGCACTGGTGAGTGAGCGGATTTGAGTATTAACCATGCGATCGACCTCTAGCAACGCAGCTTACTTTCTATCATCATAACAGTTACAAAAAAGCCCTCATGTGAGGACTTTTTCAAAATAAATTAATAGCTCACGAATATCTAGAGCTTCACTTCAATATCTACACCTGCTGGTAGATCTAGTTTCATTAGGGCATCGATCGTTTTAGCTGAAGGATCTTTGATGTCAATGATTCGGCGATGGGTACGGGTTTCAAAATGCTCACGGGAATCTTTGTCAACGTGGGGAGAACGCAAGACACAATAGATGCGGCGGCGGGTTGGTAAAGGAATGGGGCCAATTGCGGTTGCTCCAGTTCTATTGGCAGTCTCGATGATTTTATCGCAGGAGGTGTCGAGTAAGCGACGATCGAATGCCTTTAACCGAATCCGAATCTTTTGCTGAGTTACAGTAGCCATAATTTTAGAATTTAGGTTTAGGTTGTCAAGGTGCGAGGGCAGTTAATGACTGATTAATTCATCAGACACAAAGATAGAGATGCACCTGAGTACATCTCTATCTTTAATTTAGGCAGTTAACCTATTTGATGATTTTGGCTACGACACCAGCTCCGATGGTGCGTCCACCTTCACGGATTGCGAAGCGCATTCCTTGTTCGATCGCCACTGGGTTGATCAGTTCTACAATCATTTTGATCCGATCTCCAGGCATCACCATCTCAGCAGCACTACCGTCATCAGCAGTGAAGGCTTTGATGTTCCCAGTTACGTCGGTCGTACGGACGTAGAACTGCGGACGGTAGCCAGGGAAGAATGGAGTCTTACGACCACCTTCTTTGTCAGTTAGGACATATACTTCACCTTCAAATTCGGTGTGTGGTTTCACACTACCAGGTTTTGCAATGACCATGCCGCGTTCGATGTCGGCCTTTTGGATACCACGCATCAATACACCAACGTTGTCTCCAGCAAATCCTTCATCGAGGGATTTTTGGAACATTTCCACACCAGTGATCGTGGTGCTACGGGTGTCGCGGATACCAACGATTTCGACGTTCTCGCCAACTTTGACTTTGCCACGCTCGATCCGTCCGGTTGCAACTGTACCACGACCAGTGATCGAGAATACGTCCTCAACAGCCATCAAGAATGGTTTGTCAACTTCCCGCTCGGGAGTAGGAATGTAGTCATCTACTGCTGCCATCAGGTCGTAGATTTTGTCTACCCAAGGGTTTTCGCCTTGGATGGTTTTAGGGTTAGCAATCATCTGCTCTACGGCTTTGACTGCGGAACCAGAAACGACGGGAATATTGTCGCCATCAAAATCATAGAAGGAAAGCAATTCGCGGATTTCCATTTCTACGAGTTCGAGCAACTCATCATCATCAACCAAGTCAGTTTTGTTCATGAACACAACTAGACGAGGAACACCAACTTGTTTAGCCAAGAGGATATGCTCTCTTGTTTGGGGCATTGGGCCATCAGCAGCAGATACTACGAGAATGCCGCCGTCCATTTGCGCCGCACCAGTGATCATGTTTTTCACATAGTCAGCGTGTCCAGGACAATCTACGTGGGCGTAGTGACGGGTTACGGTTTCGTACTCTACGTGGGCAGTGTTGATGGTGATACCACGCGCTTTTTCTTCGGGAGCTGCGTCGATTTCATCATATTTACGCGCTTTAGCTGCACCGATTGCCGCCAGGGACATGGTGATTGCTGCGGTTAGGGTAGTTTTACCGTGATCGACGTGACCGACGGTACCAATATTGACGTGGGGCTTATTTCTTTCAAACTTCTGGCGTGCCATGAATAATTTCCTATATTCCTCTTTTAGATTTTAACTGGATAGGTAGCGATCGTTGTTAGTTAGTTGTTATTTTTCAATAACTCCTAACTAACAACTACCTCAAAACTATCTATTTCCCTTTGTTCTTGGTAACGATCGCCTCAGCTACGTTACGCGGCACTTCATCATAATGGCTAAATTCCATTGAGAAGATGCCTCGACCTTGGGTGTTGGAGCGGATGTTGGTTGCATAACCAAACATTTCACCTAAAGGCACTTTAGCAGCAACTTTAGAGATGTTCGCAGCCGCTTCTTGACCTTCGATCTGACCGCGACGGGAGTTGAGATCGCCGATGACGTTGCCGAGGAAGTTGTCGGGAACTTCAACCTCAACTTTCATTACTGGCTCTAACAGGGTTGGTTGAGCTTTCATGACGGCTTCCTTCATCGCGATCGATGCCGCAATTTTGAAGGCCATTTCATTGGAGTCAACGTCATGGTAGGAACCATCAACGAGGGTGACTTTGAGGTCAATGACTGGATACCCAGCCAAAATCCCAGACTCACAGGTTTCTTTGACACCTTGCTCGATCGGGTTGATGTACTGTTTTGGTATCGCACCACCAACAACTTTGGAAACGAACTCCAAGCCACTACCTGGATCGCTTGGCGTAATCTCGATCACGACGTGACCGTAGTTACCGTTACCACCACTTTGTTTGATGTACTTACCTTCTTGCTTGACACTCTTGCGAATGGTTTCACGGTAAGCTACTTGTGGCGCACCGATATTCGCTTCTACGCCAAATTCACGCATCATCCGATCGACCAGAATCTCTAGGTGAAGTTCACCCATGCCCGCAATTACGGTCTGGTTGGTTTCAGGGTCAGTGTGGACGCGGAAGGTCGGGTCTTCCTGGGACAGGGAAATCAGAGCCTTGGAGAGCTTCTCCATGTCCTGTTTGGTCTTTGGTTCCACCGCCAGTGAAATTACTGGTTCGGGGATAAAGAGTGACTCCAGAATGACTGGATTGTCTTCATCGCACAAAGTATCACCCGTGAAGGTGTCCTTGAGTCCGAGGACCGCACCCAAGTCGCCAGCCCGTAGTTCATCTACTTCCTGACGATCGTCTGCTTTGAGGATGATCAAGCGGGAAATCCGTTCGCGTTTGCCCTTAGTTGGGTTCATCACGTAGGTACCAGTTTTGACTACTCCAGAATAAACACGAATAAAGGTCAAGCGACCATATTTATCCGCCATAATCTTGAATGCCAATGCTGCAAATGGCTCATCATCATTCGCGTTGCGCTCGATTTCTACAGTCTCATCATCAACTGATTTACCTTTAATTGAAGGTACTTCAGTTGGACAAGGTAGATAGTCAATTACCGCATCGAGTAACGATTGCACACCTTTATTCTTGAAGGCAGAACCGCAGAACATCGGAACCATTGTTCCCGCGATCGTCCCTTTCCGAATTGCTGCTTTGACTTCAGCTTCGCTGATGGGTTGACCTTCGAGATATTTCTCGGTCAATTCATCAGATGTGTCTGCAACAGATTCTAATAGTTTCAAGCGGAATTCATCCGCTTTAGCCTGGAGATCTGCGGGAATGTCGCGTTCTTCGACATCTTTACCCATGTCATCGAGGGCGTAAAATGCTCGCATGGTTACGAGGTCGATTACTCCTGCAAAGTCGCCTTCAGCACCGATCGGAATCTGAATCGGCACCGCATTAACACGCATCCGATCGAGAATCTGTTCGTAAACTTTGAAGAAATTTGCACCTGTCCGATCCATCTTATTCACAAAGACGATGCGGGGTACCTTGTAACGATCGGCTTGTCGCCATACCGTCTCCGATTGAGGCTGAACACCACCAACGGAGCAAAATACAGCGATTACACCATCGAGTACGCGCATGGAACGTTCGACTTCGATCGTGAAGTCTACGTGTCCGGGTGTATCGATAATGTTGATCTTATGATCTTTCCAAGTCGTGCTGATTGCGGCGGCGGTGATGGTGATTCCACGCTCTTGTTCTTGCACCATCCAGTCGGTGGTAGCAGTTCCTTCGTGAACTTCACCGATTTTGTGGACAACCCCAGAATAATATAAAATTCTCTCGGTGGTGGTTGTTTTACCCGCATCAATGTGGGCTGCAATCCCGATGTTGCGTACTTTCTCAAACGGGACGGTACGTGGCACAATAACCTCCTTAGTTGTCTGTTGCCGTTGATATGACTAGTTAATCTTTATTAAGATTGTATCTGTTTTTAGGCACCTGCGGATGAAGTGCCCAGAGATAGATTGAAAACGAGTGCAAAGATCTAATAACGGTAGTGAGCAAATGCTTTGTTTGCTTCTGCCATCCGGTGAGTTTCTTCACGCTTACGAATCGCACTACCTGTCTCGTTCGCTGCATCCATCAGCTCGTTAGCCAATTTGCCTGACATCGATTTGCCAGCACGAGAGCGAGAATAGTTGATCAACCAGCGCATGGCCAGTGCTGTACCGCGATCGGCTTTGACTTCCATCGGTACTTGGTATGTAGCACCACCAACCCGCCTACCTTTGACTTCCACTAGTGGAGTAGCATTTTTGACTGCTTTTTCAAAAGTTTCGAGCGGATCGGTTCCGGTGCGCTCTTCAATTGTTTTCATCGCATCATAGATGATCCGATACGCGATCGATTTCTTACCGCTCCGCATAATGCGGCGCACCATCATATTTACCAGACGGCTATTGTAAACAGCATCTGGGGGAACTGGTCTTTTTGGAACTGTCGTTCTACGTGACATAACTCGAAGTTTGAATTGGTGATATGTCAGGTGTTAGGCTTTAGGCTTTAGGCTTTAGGCTCCAGCTACTTGTATGCAGCTATCAACTATCAACTATCGACGATCGACTATCAACTGACTTTACTTGCTTTAATAGAGGATTAATATAGAAATCTTCAGTGATGGTATGGATTACCGATCGCAACGAGACTAGAGACTACCAATTCACCTCGATTTCCGCAATTGTCTAATGGTTGGGCTAAATATCTTGTGACATCCAAACACAACTATAGGCAGACACCCTCAGCATGGGAGTGTTTGCAACGTGACTGGGTATGGTTTTTATGTAAGCTTACAAATATATTTGACGAACTCTTCAACAATAGAGTAATCGAAATGTGAGACTTACTTAGCTGCTTTAGGACGTTTGGTTCCATACTTGGAACGACCTTGCTTGCGATCTTTCACACCAGCAGTATCTAATGTACCGCGAATGATGTGATACCGGACTCCAGGTAAATCTTTTACCCGACCGCCGCGAATCATTACCACAGAGTGTTCTTGGAGGTTGTGACCGATCCCAGGAATATAAGCTGTGACTTCAAATCCAGAAGTTAGCCGCACCCGCGCTACTTTACGTAGAGCTGAGTTAGGTTTTTTTGGTGTAGTAGTGTAGACACGAGTACACACACCACGACGCTGAGGACATTCCTTCAGTGCGGGTGACTTAGTTTTGACTTTGTAGTCTTCGCGAGCTTTGCGAATTAGCTGTTGGATAGTTGGCATGTGTTAGAAATTTTTGCAGTCACCTAGCGGTTCCAACTGTTGACAAATTACCATTCTACGATGATTTGTTTGTGTGTGTCAATCAAAAAATATAAGTTAGCGATCTCAAAATGCCTACGATTGAAATCGTGGCTCATGATGCGAAGTCCGCCTACGCGGACTAGGCTAAGTTAGTTTAGGCAAGTATTCAAACCATCACGATCTTACCTACCTGCTTTCAACACTTGTTCGGCTGTCAATTGTAAACCTGGAAAAGTTGATGAGACAATGCTTTGATTGCCCCGTAACTGCTGAATTTCATATTCCCCATTCACTAGTGTGCAGATAGACAGAGTAGGCTGTTTCGGTTTGCCAATATGTCTCGTACCACCTAATCCTGCATGGTCGGCAATCCAATATTCGGGGATACCCAAAACCGCGTAGTCTTCTACCTTGCGGGAATAGTCATTTTGCCAATTGCTACTCACCACTTCCGCTACAAACTTAATCGAACTACCTAAAGTCAGAATCGACTGTTCAGCCCAGTATATTTCTTTGGTAAGTTGAGTTCTGTCGATTACAGCTACATCTGGTCTAAATGCGGTCATTCCAGTATTTTCAGGTCGCAATAGTCCCCGCTGAAGCACAAACCAAGGTAATTCCGCCGTCTCGATCTGGACGCAAATTTTGGTGGTAATTAAAGCTGCAACCTCTTCATGTGAGCCTGTTGGTTCCAAGTCGAATACCTCTCCATCGATCAGTTCGTAGCGATTATCTCCACCATATCGATCGAGAAAGTCATCAAAGCTCAGGGGCTTCTGCTGTATTGGTTGGTCTACCGTAATGGTCATACCTTAACTTAGCTAGACTAATATTCTAAGTTTACTCGTCAAAGACGTTCTTGCCAGTAGTTAGGATCTCGACGACAGCTCATGACCGCCGCAATCACGATTCGATCGGGATAGACTCGATATAAGATGGCATAGGAGAACTTGAGAGTCAAACAATGACGAATCTGACCTTCAACAATCGGCCAGCGTTCTGGTGCGTCAACAACTCGAAATATGGCGTTTTCAATCGTGTCGATAAAATCCTGTTGTTTGTCTTGCTGGGCAAAAAACAGCACAGCCTCTGAGTATTCTTGTAGGGCTGCTGGGTGAAATTCATATTTCATTTCTTTGAGAGTTGCCGTATTTGTGCCAAGGCAATATCTCCAGGAATTGTTTGGACTGCACCGCTATCAATTTCAGCCATACGTTCTTGAGCTTTCTGAACTGCTTCGATCGAGACCTCTCGATCGATTTGTCCAGACATACTTTCCACAATTTTGTCGATAAGGAGAGCCTTAGCCGCATCTGGTAATGCAGTTGCTTCTGAAATGAGTTGGTCTAGGGTTAGCATTGGATCGTTTTGCTCCAAGGGACTATTTGGATTATAACTACAGTAACAGTTCCCGATCGATCTGAATCCAAAACTTCTGACAGAGCCACGCTCGACTATTTAGCTTGACAGCTTGGGCAAAAATAAACCCGTCGTCCGCCGAGGGTATCTTTGAGGATTTCGGTGTGGCAGAGGTGACAGAGGCAATCTTGACGACCGAAGACCCAGTGGCGGTATTGACGGCGGGTTTGACCCTGTTGCTTGAGTTGTTTGACGATCGCTAAACTATTTGTAATCCCCTTGGTGGCGTAGGATTGGCGTGGGAGTTCGAGGAGGGCGATGGCTAGTTTTTGGAGCTGCTCGATCGAGCAATCTACTGGTCTTAAAGTGGGATGAATCCCCGCCACAAATAACACCTCGCTGCGGAGATAGTTGCCCAAGCCGCCTAAAAAATGCTGATCGAGCAGCAGCGAGGGAAATCCTTTGCGATGAAAGGTTTTGCTCTGGAGCCTGTCGAGTACCATTTCTACTGTGGTAGTGGCTTCTAACACATCGGGGCCGAGTTTTTGCAGAAATGGATGGACGGCGATCTGGTCATCGTCTAGTACGTCAATATCTGAGGCACTGTAGAGGAGTGCCGATCGCTTTTCGGTATGAATGGCCAGTCGAAGCTGTCGATTGGTGTTTGGATAATCATAGGCGCGACGACTGTACCAAACGCCGTAGAGCTGATTGTGACTATAAATGGTGAGCTGATTGCTGAAGCGGGTCAGCAGGGCTTTGCCCTTGGGGGTGACGGAGACAATACGGGCGGTGGAGAGTTCGGCTTCAAAGGGTTTGAGACGATCGAAGGCAAAGGAGACTTCGGTGAGGGATCGATCGACAATATCTTTGGCGATCTTATCAGCGGCTAACTTAATTTCTGGGCCTTCAGGCATGGGTTTGTAGTGTTATGGCTGGAGATCGATAAATTGAATAGTTTCTAATTAAACCAACAGAAATTTTAGAGTGTGTCACCAGACTAAACCCGATCTAGAATAGTTAGTTCATCGGTTATCACTAGTCTCTTATCATATGACTGCACTCACTGCTAATTTAATTGAAATCTTTTCAGCAATTCAAGGTGAGGGGATAAATGTGGGGACGCGCCAGATCTTTGTGCGGTTTGGGGGTTGTGACTTGCGCTGTCACTACTGTGATAGCCAACATACCTGGACAAAACAGCCGACATGCTCGATCGAGCAAACCCCAGGCGAACGTGATTTTACGACTCATGATAACCCGATCGAGTCGTCTCAACTTCTCGCCTGGATTAAGCAGCAAAATCAGCCTCGTCTCCACGACAGTATCAGCATTACGGGCGGCGAACCATTGTTGCACGCACCATTTCTCGCGCAATGGTTGCCCCAAGTTAGGGAATTAACTAGGTTGCCGATCTATTTAGAAACAGGTGGACATCGCCCGAAACAGTTGGTTCAAGTTTTGCCATACCTGGATTTGGTGGGGATGGATATTAAGTTGCCAAGTGTGAGCGGTGAAACCCATTGGCAATCACATCGCGAATTTTTGCAACTGTGTCACGAGGCGAAGGTTGAAGTATTTGTCAAGATGATTATTTCTCAAACTACCAATCCTGAAGAACTGAGACAAGCAGCTCAATTGGTTGCAGGTGTAGATAAGCAAATTATCATTTTCCTGCAACCAATGACGGCTTTAGCTCAACCCCATACAAATCCAGCTTTGACTGCCCCAACACCAACCCAAGTATTGGATTGGCAGGCTTTGATGAAGGAGTACTTGCCCCAGATTCGAGTGATTCCTCAAACCCACAAGATGATTGGACAGTTGTGAGCACAAATTATTTTGCTAGACATTAGCTAGCGAAATTAAAATAATCAAGAGAGTTGTGTACAATGTTGTCGTTGCTTATATCTAGAAAAGCAGATCTTCATCATACTCAGTTAGATTGTTATGAATCCATTAATTGGAATGCTGGCGAGTCAATTCGGTGGCCCAGTCATTCAACAAATTAGTCAACAAATCGGTGCGAATGAGGGTACAACCCAATCTGCTGTAGGCATGGCTTTACCGATGCTATTATCAGCTTTTGGCAATCGGGCTGAGGCGACTGGGCAAGTTGCTCAAGGCGATGATGGCTCGATTTTAGATGACGTGATGGGTTTTGTCGGTAATGCTGGTGCGGCTAATATGGGCAGTGCCTTACTAGGTCAAGTTTTGGGTGGCGGTACGCACAATGCGATGGCTGATACTATCAGTCAGAATACTGGCATGGAAAATGGTGCGGCTAATCAACTGCTGGGGCTGTTGGCACCACTAGTAATGGGTGCGTTGGGCAAATCCAGTCAGGAACAAGGTGGTCTGGACGCAAATGGAATTGCCCAAATGATTGGGGGTATGAGTGGCGGCAATGACTTTCTAGGCATGGCTACGAAGGCGATCGATGCTGACGGCGATGGCAATATTGTCGAAGATATTGGCAATATGCTGGGTAAGTTGTTTTAGGCTTTGGGCTTTGGGTTTTAGGCTTTAGGTTTTGGGAAGATTGGATTAGATTGGTGGCGTAGATCTACCCACCCCGCCCTACGGGCACCCCTCCGAGGAGGGGATTTCACCTATGCTCCCATGCTCCCACACACCCCACCCCTCCCACACCCCCTTGGGGCTGTAGCTCAGTTGGATAGAGCGATCGCCTCCTAAGCGATAGGCCGTGGGTTCGATCCCCGCCAGTCCCGTTGTCTGTATTGATAAATTGTGGTAACTTGAGCCTAGTATTTACTAGGAGCAAGCTAGTTCCTGCATTTGTCCTTTCCAAGCTCCTCGCAGCATGGCGCATCAACATCTAGTTCCTCGATCCGATTCAGCACCAACTCGCAAACGCCGTCGTCGTCACGGTTGGCGATGGTGGAAGATATCGATCGCAGTATCACCTTTATTACTACCACTCGGCTGGCTCGGCTATCGAGAAATCGAAAATACCTGGATTCAGCCTCAAGCAATTTTTATTCTGGGTGGTGAAGAAGAGCGGGAAATATTTGGGGCGAAAGTTGCTCATACTTACCCGCGTCTCCCTGTCTGGATTTCTAGTGGCGCACCGCCAGCTTACGCCAAAAGAGTTTTCAAGAAGGCGGGTGTATCGGCGGGTAATCTACATCTGGACTATCGAGCGATCGATACTGTTACCAATTTTACAACTCTGGTCGATCGATTTAAATCAAAAGGAATTACTAGTGTCTATCTCATTACCTCTGACGATCATCTGCCGCGTGCTAGGGTAATTGGTGAGATTGTGTTTGGGAGTCAGGGTATTAAAGTCAAACCGATAACTTTTGAGAGTGGTAGAGACTCAGAGCCAATTCAGAAAACTGTTAGAGATGGGCTGAGATCTATTTGGTGGTTGATGACTGGATATGCTGGTGGCAAGTAAATAATGAAGATTGGGATTGTTGGGATTGGATTGATTGGTGCATCTCTGGGCTGGGATTTTCGCCAGATGGGTCATCAAGTTATTGGTGTTAGCCGTCAACAGCGTACTTGTGAAATTGCCGAACGTGAGGGTATTTGCGATCGAGCTAGTTGTGATTTAGCTAGTTTGAGAGATACTGAGATTATTTTTATCTGTACGCCAATTGCAGCAATTATCCCCACCATTGAGCTATTGATTCCTCATCTAAATCCCGATACAATCATCACCGATGCGGGTTCGGTTAAGGGGGGAATTGTCGATCGAGCTACCGAATTATGGTCGAGTTTTGTGGGCGGGCACCCGATGGCTGGAAACTCTGAGAGCGGGATTGCTGCCTTTGAGAGGGGGCTATTTCACCACCGACCTTATGTCTTGACTCCTACTCCTGAAACTGTGCCTGTAGCTCTGGAAAGAGTGGCTGAGTTGGTGCGATCGCTCAACTGTATTCTGCACTATGCCACGCCTGAGCAACACGATCTAGCTGTGGCGTGGATTTCCCATCTACCGATTATGGTGAGTGCAAGTTTGATTAGTGCTTGCTTGCATGAAGCCGATCCGGTTATTCTCGATTTTGCTAAGAAGTTCGCGAGTACGGGGTTTCAAGATACCAGTCGGGTGGGTGGTGGCAATCCTGAAATGGGGATGATGATGGCTGAGTATAATCGCGATGCGATCTTGCGATCGTTATATCAATATCGCGATCGATTGGATAGTACGATCGGATCGATCGAATCAAAAGAATGGGCAAAAGTCAAAGATTTATTAGCTATGAATCAAGTTATTCGTCCTGAATTTTTGAACAGCATCGATCCTGAATAAGTCTAAAAAAAGATGGCTCTATCTAATAGATAGAGCCATTTTAAGTAACTCAGAAACCCGACTTTTTTAAAAAATCGGGTTTCTAATTTTGCTAATCTTTGTTATTTAATAAATAACATTTCTTGATAAGTAGGCAATGGCCACATGTCATCAGCGACTTCACCTTCGAGTCCATCTGCATACTTCCGCACGTCATCCATCAACGGACGCACAGTTTTGACCAAGAATTGCATATGTGCTTCGGTTGAGTCAAAGTCATGCTTGCTCAATTCTAATGCTAGCTTGCTGACTGAATCCATCATTGATTTAGTCAATGTTGCGACAGTTTGGGCACTTTCAGTATCAAAATCAACACCGATTTCCTTCAGTCCAGCAACAGTAGTTGCCAAGTCAGTCAGGTAGCGGGTGGCGGCTGGATAAATCATCGTTTTAGCAATACTAATTACTAGTTTAGCTTCAACTTCGATCGATAGAATATACTGCTCGGCGTAGGTTTCATAGCGACTGGCTAGCTCAACTGGAGACAGAATCCCCATGCCTTGAAACAGGCTGACGATTTCTGGCTCATTGAGTACGGGTAGAGCATCTGGAGTTGTTCGCAGGTTGCGTAAACCCCGTTCTTCCACCGCCATTTTGTGCCACTCTTCTGAGTAGCCGTTGCCATTGAATACTACTGCGCCGTGATTGTCGATGACCTCTTTGAGTACGGCTTCGATTGCTTTATTGAGATCGGTGCCTTTAGCGATTTCACCTTCTAATTTGTCAGCCATCCAGACGAGGGAATCAGCCAGGATCGTGTTCATAGCCACCAATGGCCCTGCTACCGATTGCCCAGAGCCAACTGCCCGAAACTCAAAGCGGTTGCCTGTAAAAGCGAATGGGGAAGTACGGTTGCGATCGCCAGCATCTTTTGGCAAGATTGGTAAGGTATCGACCCCAATGTTCATCATCCCTTTATCAGTAGAGCCTTTTAATGCGCCCTGCTTGATTTGGTCGAAGACATCTTGGAGTTGCGAACCCAGGTACATCGACATAATTGCTGGGGGAGCTTCATTGGCACCCAAGCGGTGGTCGTTACTCGCAGTCGCAATCACTGCTCGGAGGAGTGGACCAAATTTGTGAACGCCCCGAATTACCGCGCCACAGAAGACGAGGAATTGAGCATTGGAGTGGGGATTGTCGCCTGGATCTAGTAAGTTACCCTGGGTAGCATTACCGACAGACCAGTTAACGTGCTTACCAGAACCATTAATGCCTGCAAATGGCTTCTCGTGGAGTAGACACATGAAGCCGTGTTTCTTGGCTGTAGTCTTGAGGATGGTCATCAGTAGTTGCTGATGATCTGTCGCGACGTTTGCCGCTTCATGAAAAGGCGCGATTTCAAATTGACCAGGTGCGACTTCGTTGTGACGAGTTTTGGCAGGAATGCCCAGGCGATAGAGTCTTTCCTCTACGTCTTGCATATAGACCTGAACGCGCTCTGGAATTGCCCCAAAGTAGTGGTCGTCAAATTGTTGACCTTTGGCTGGTGGTTTGCCAAACAGGGTTCTGCCAGCCAATAGGAGGTCAGGGCGGCTATTGGCAAAATTGGTATCGACGAGGAAATACTCTTGCTCTGCACCACAACTGGAGTTAACTGGAGCGATATTGGTATTGCCGAGAATTTTCAGGACGCGAGTAGCAGCCTTGTTCATCGCAGCGTTGGAGCGCAATAGGGGGGTCTTCTTGTCCAGAGCTTCCCCAGTCCAAGATACAAAGGCAGTTGGAATACACAGGGTGGAACCATTGTCGGTTTCCATGATAAAGGCTGGGCTAGTCACGTCCCAAGCCGTATAACCCCGCGCTTCAAAAGTGGAGCGGATACCACCATTGGGGAAAGAGGAACCATCGGGTTCACCTTGGACGAGCAATTTACCTGCAAATTCAGAGATAACCGAGCCATCACTTTGAACGGACACAAACCCGTCATGCTTTTCCGCAGTACCGTTAGTCAGTGGATAGAAGACGTGGGCGTAATAAAGCGCGCCTTTAGAAATCGCCCAATCTTTCATCGCCACAGCAACAGAATCAGCGATCGAAATATTCAGCGGTTCGCCAGTTTGAATCGTCTTCTTAACTGATTTAAACACATCCTTGGGCAGACTTTCTTGCATCTTCGCTAGAGTGAAGACATCTGTTGCCCACAGATCTTCTAACCGTTTCGATGCCTTGGGTGGCATTGGCTCACGATTGGTGATTTGATAAATTGCTTGCATCCGAGATTCATTTCCACTCACAGCTTCGTCCTCTGTTGATATTTAGTAAATAATAATTGCGATCGGTAACTAAAATGGATAGATACGATACCGAATTTATAGCGATTGTTTGTATGTTCGACAATGTTTTTGCTGTGGGCAAAAAGTAGGTAATCGTGTAGTTAAAGGCTAAGATCGCGATATCTCTCGACCTGGGTGTTACCAATGAAATCTATCGGATCTATGAAGCCGTTTAAGCTAAGTCACTGACTTGGTTTGAGATATTATCTCATGGTAACGTGAGATCTGGGGGTTTTCTTAGCAATTCCTTTTCGACTCCGCAAGCAAAGCTACGATAATCTGCTGGGATTTATCGGTCGATCGTGAATAACTGGACAGTCAATTAAATTAAGTTATGATGGAAAATGTGACCAGGATCGCCGATCCAACTTTTCGCCACAACTAAATCATCCATTTTTTGGCATAGTCTTCAAATGAGTATCTCCTCACCCATCTCCGCCAACGACACTTCTGTTTGGGCTAATCTCAAACAAGCGATTTCAGCTAGTTCGGGGTTTCAGCATTGGGTATCACAACTTTCTGTTCTGGAGCAAGCAGATCTCAATCTCGACGCTCGCGTCCAACGTTATCTGCGAGAGACTTTAGAGACTTTAGCTTATTAAATTAGGATCTAGTCCGTAAATTTTGGTGCAACCGTAAATTTTCGGGTACCCATTAAGGGCACCCCTACAGATCATTTGTAGGGGTGCCCTTAATGGGTACCCAGATGTTATCGCATTAATATTAACTAAAGATACTATCAAAGAATTCGATCGATTCTTGCAACGATCCAATGAAAGTATCGATTTCCGCTTTGGTATTGTAGAAGTGCAAGCTCGCTCTGGCGGTAGACTGAGCCTTGATAAATCGGTGCAATGGCTGAGTACAATGGTGTCCAGCCCGAATCGCAATCCCTGACTGATCCAACATTGTCGAAAGATCGTGAGGATGAACATCACCACAAGTAAATGCAGCCAGTGCAGCACGTTCTTTTGGTAATTTTGGTCCATAAATTCTCACTTGAGGAAGTTGAACTAACTTATCCATCATGTAAGTAGTTAATTCTGCTTCATAGGCGTGGATTTTAGCCATCCCGATCTTAGTTAAATAATCTACCGCAGCACCCAATCCAATCGCTTCGGCAATCGCTGGCGTACCTGCTTCAAACTTGTGGGGTAGATCTGCATAAGTAGCATTTTCTAGAAATACATCAGCAATCATTTCACCACCACCAAAGAAAGGTGGCATCGATCGCATCAGATTTAGCTTACCATACAAGAAGCCAATCCCAGTCGGGCCACACATCTTGTGCCCTGACACCGCCATCCAGTCGCAATCGATATCTTGAACATCGACTGGCATATGTGGCACACTTTGGCAAGCATCAATTAATACTTTTGCACCATATTGATGTGCTAGAGCAGTGATTTCTTTGACTGGATTAATGCAGCCCAAGGTATTAGAAACATGCACGATCGAAACTAATTTAGTTTTATCATTCAATAGTGATTGATAGTGGCCAAAATCAAAATCTTCTTCTGGCGTAAGCTGGACAAATTTCAGCCGAGCACCTGTTTTTTGAGCGACTAATTGCCACGGAATTAGATTACTATGATGCTCCATCACCGAAAGAATCACCTCATCACCCCGTTGGAGATTACTTAAGCCCCAACTGTAGGCAACTAAATTAATCGCTTCAGTTGCATTGCGAGTATAGATAATTTCTTGCGAGGAAGCCGCATTCACAAATTTGGCAATTTTTTCTCTCGCACCCTCATAAGCATCGGTAGCTTCACCACTAAGCGTATGTACGCCGCGATGAACATTGGAATTGTAATGACTATAATAATGCTCCAAGGCATGAATCACCGCATGGGGTTTCTGCGAAGTTGCGGCATTGTCGAGATAAACTAGCGGCTTGCCATGAACTTCCCGATGAAGAATTGGGAAGTCAGCACGCACTGTTTGTGCGAGACTCGGCTTGGTGTGAATCCCAGATTTGGTTTGGATAAAAGTCATTTCGTCGGCGGTTCCGGTAAGATTTTGGATCAGGCGTAGAATCGGGCTTTCTCTAGTCATTGCTTACCAGTGTTTAGTTAGCTTTAAATGCTTTTACTGCTACTGCTAGTTTCTCGCGCACCGAGGCGACGGGGATTCGATCGATAATCTCTACAGCAAAAGCGTTAATTAATAATATTTTAGCTGTTTCGACATCCAAACCCCGACTCTGAAGATAAAAAATCTCATCGTCTTCTAGTTGGCTGACAGTTGCACCGTGGGAACATTTGACGTTATCAGCCGTAATTTCAAGCTGCGGTTTCGTGTCAATCTTCGCGGTTGATGATAGCAGCAGGTTTCGATTCAATTGCCCAGCATTAGTTTGCTGCGCGGCTTGGGGCACGAATACCTTACCATTGAAGACGGCATGAGCGCGATCGTCCACAATACATTTGTGCAGTTGGTTGGTGGTGCCGTGGGGCTTGGTTAGAGCAATGACACTATGAGTATCCGATTCTTGTTCCCCGTTTACCATCGCTAAACCGTTGAGATTGGTTTCGGTTGCTGCACCAATTTGGAAGATTTCCCAGTTATGGCGGGAGAGCTTGGAACCTAGATCGATCGAGTTACCCGTATAGGAACTATGCTGAGACTGAGAAACCGCCGTCTTCCCGATATGAATCGCGATAATATCCTCATCCTGAATCCGAGTATGGTTGAGCTTGGCTGCATCTCCCAGCCAGATTTCGGTAACGCTGTTGTTAAAATAAGTACCACTCGAAGCAGATGTGGACAAATATTCTTGAACGATCGTTGCGCTACTCTCCTGTTCTAACACTACCAAAGTGCGCGGATGAGTCGCAATTGCCGTATCTTCTACAGTAGTGATAAATAATAGCTGAATCGGTGCCGAGTAAGTGCGATCCTTCTCAAACCAAATTACAGCGGCTTCATTAATTCCCGCTGTATTAATTGCTGTAAATACTTCTTCGCCACCAGGCTGTTTGCCCAAATAATCAGTCACCGCCAACCCTGCATCATTAGCTGCGGCTAAATTACCAATAAATACCCCCGCAGGTAAATTGGCAATGCTGGAATATTCAGGCGCGTAGATACCATTCACAAACACCAGACGGCTGTCAGGAGCCTCTGAGATGACTAAACCATTAATGTTGACTAGAGGAACTTTTAGGCCAGGTGCAGCAAATGTTTGCGCTAATAGCGGAGCTAAACTAGTGAATCTCCATTCCTCATTTTTGTTGGTGGGAATAGTTTCCTCCTGAAGATATGCCGCTGCTTGAGTGCGAATATCTTGGAGCTGGGGATTTTGTGGCGGCGTAAGTGGAATTAGTTGGGTGAGAGTTGCGGTCATCTTGGATTCTGGATTGTCTTTACTATGTATTAATTAGGTTTAGACTGGCTTCGGCGAAGATCTTTACCCCCAACCCCCTTATAAAGAGGGCTTTAAATTCCGCCCGCACAGGGGGTGGCTCTTGCTCCCTCCTTTTTAATAAGGGGAGGGCTGGGGTGGGGTAAAGATCTTCGCAGCCAATCAAACAATTTACGTCTGTCACTAATTTAGTTAACCGATTGGTTGAGGCTCAGTCACCCATTCATAACCTTTCGCCTCCAGTTCCAGCGCGAGTTCCTTTCCGCCACTAGTCAGGATTCTTCCATTTGCCATCACATGGACAAAATCAGGAATGATATAGTCCAGCAACCGCTGATAATGGGTAATCACCAACATCGAATTATCCTGGTTCGACAACTGATTTACTCCGCCAGCCACAATCTTCAGCGCATCGATATCCAAACCCGAATCAGTCTCATCGAGAATCGCCAAACTAGGCTGAAGAATTGCCATTTGCAGAATTTCATTCCGCTTCTTCTCACCACCAGAGAAACCTTCATTCACACTTCGACTGAGGAAAGCGGGATTCATCTTGACAATATCTAATTTCGCTTGAATCAATTCATCAAAGTCGAATACATCCAACTCTTCCAATCCCAGATGTTTCTGGCGAGAATTGTAGGCAACTCGGAGGAAATCGAGATTACTAACCCCAGGAATTTCGAGTGGATATTGGAACGCGAGAAATACACCAGAACGCGCCCGATCTTGAGGTTCTAAGTCAAATAGGTTTTCACCTTTATAGATGACTTCTCCACCTGTGACTGTATATGCAGGATGTCCGGCTAGTACTTTCGATAACGTACTCTTTCCAGAGCCATTTGGCCCCATGAT
>JANXVE010000063.1 GCA_025351825.1 Chamaesiphon sp. 341R_metabat_111
TTCGATCGAAGAAGCCTTCGGGCAAACCGCCTCCGAATCCCTCGCCTGCGGTACTCCCGTGGTAGTATTCGCCAATACTGGCTTGGCAGATATCGTCGATCCGCACCAAAACGGTTACATTGCCGATCGTGGCGATACCCAAGATCTCGCACGCGGCATCGCCTGGGTATTGTCAGATACCGAACGACATCCCCACCTCCGCGCAGCAGCACGCGCCAAAGCGGAGCGAGAATACGCAATGGAAGTACAAGCACATCGCTATAAGTCGCTGTTTCAAAGCATTCTTGGATAAGGGATAAAGGATAGTGAATAGAAAATTCCCCTCCTCTGCGCAGGCAGACGCTTCGCGAACGGAGGGGTGCCCGAAGGGCGGGGTGGGTAGATCTCCGCTAATCCCTAACCCCGAACTAACTGTCGATAATCCTGGAGAAATTGCTCAATCGCCGGATCTTTCTCGATCAATGTGGCTAGCATTCCTAATTGTCCGCGCGATCGCAGCAAGCCTAATAGATCCGAGATAAATAGCTGTACCCATTCTGTAGTGGCAACTTGAATCAGCCATTGGAAAGCACAGTAGGCTCGATCGGCATCAGTAGCATGGACAGTCAGACCGATCGTGGTCGCATAACGCGCTGAGGGTTCGAGTGGGAACGGAATATCATCACCTTTGCCTTCAAAGATTGGCTCTAAATCGGGTAATGTTTGGTACATCACTAGAAAAGATAGAAACTCAGCATATGCTGCTGCACCGATCGCCGGAGCTAGATCTAGACCATTATGGTGGAGGCTATTGGCCATCATCCACGATCTGGGCGAACACCAAGCGGGTTGCTGCGGATCGATCTTGTGCAACAGGGTGGGACGGAAAGACAAAAACGAAATAATTTGTTCGTGGACTCCCTCGCTGAGAGCGTAGGCTTTGAAGCTCTCAAAATTTGGCTCGACTTGGAGATGTAAGAACCGATTGGCAAGCGGGGCTGGCATCTCAAATACACCTGCGCGATCTTCGCGGCGATTTCCAGCAGCCCAGACAAACCAATCATCAGGCACAGTATAAGAACCGACGCGACGATCCAAAATTAGTTGTTGCGCCATCCCCTGCATCGCAGGTGGAGCCATATTGATCTCATCCAGAAATAAGATGCCGCGCCCTTTGTCGGGCAAAAATTCTGGCGGAAACCATTTGGAAACGCCATCTTCGGCGACGGGTAGCCCCCGCAGATCGGTTGGAGCCAATTGACTCAACCGAATATCAATAAATTCGAGCTGGTGTAATGCCGCAAGCTGGCTGACAATACTAGATTTACCAATTCCTGGCGCACCCCAAATCATCGTACTGATTTTGAGGTTATTGGTAATTAAACGATCGAGATAAGTCTTTAAATCTTCAGGGTTCATGGGGTCGGAGCTGTTGAGGTGTTTGGGGATTTAGAATTGAGACTGCCTTTGATGTTTACCATTGGAGTAACTTGCGTAACTCATCTCGAACCTTGTCTGATGTGTTGGGGTTGCCAGCAAAACAGTCATACATCAGTCTGTCAATTTGACTGGGATCGCGATGGTTCGCACGCAACTCTTTCCAGATCTGCTCGATGGTTGAAATAGGTGTATTCTGATGGCGAACCACTGCTAGCTGAAGCGGCTCCCATTCAGTTTGGGCTAGTTCTGCCAGTTGACTGGAGCTGGTCTCACTCTGTTTGGCTAGCCACAGGGATTGAGCTGCTGACTCATTGGGCGCAAGATACATCTGGATTAACAACCGAGGCGTGAGCTGGGGATGAAGTGCTACTAATGTCATAAAAGTAGAATCACCAACCTGGCTGTATTTACACAAAATCTGTTCGAGCACATCGATTGGTGTTTGGGCGTTTTCGGCGACGACTTGAGCGACACCGCTACTAATTTTGATGATCTCGGCGAGGAGGTGATGGGGTGTATTAGGATGTGCCGCAATAGCTCGAATCAATTCTCGATCTTGATGGCGTGATTTCCTGGCCAAATTTTCGAGTAGTTGGCTGGGAGTATGAGCGTTATAAGCTACTGCCAACCACAGACCATAATCCTGTTGACTAACAGCATACTCCATGAAATTCCGTGGTACCCGCTCGCATTGCAGCAAACAAGTCAATGTGGCGTAAGGCACCTCAGCCGCTAATTGAAGCTGCTCCAACTGCAATAGTTGGAAAATTGGATTGATCAAGATGGCTTCGGGAAAATCTAGCCCTAGTTGCCACAACACATCGGTTGGGGTGTTGGGATTGCTGGCGACTAATCGCCGCAACTCCCAATCTTTACCTGTTGCGATTTTCCGCAATGATTGCGAATCGCTATTTGGATCGATCGCTATTTGAACACTCAGTGCTCTGGAAGCGACGGATTTGGAAGTCTTAACAACTACTATCTGCTCTACTATTGATTCCATTGTGGATTTTTCGATCTCTGCTTACTCAATATTCAGAGTACCCAGATTAAAACCTAAAGAAAACATAACGATTTACTTTTTGATAATATTCAGCGAATAGAGGGTGTTTTTTAGCTGTGTCTAAATCTGTCAAAGTGCTGTTGTTACAGTATTTCTGGGAGCAAAATCGACCTTGTAGCTCTAGAATAGGAAGTTGCATCTTCCACATCTCGACCTGCCAAGGCAGCGCTTCGCTATCGTAATATGTTCAATCCTCCACCACGTCCGACGATTCCTGCGGCTACTTGGCAACGTCAGTTTCACCAGAATTGGTCACAGCCCTACACTGTGCGCTACGAGAGCAATCTCGACGATGGCCCGTTTCATGGGATGCCAGTAGGCGGATTTGGGGCGGGATGCATTGGCAGATCTCATCGGGGTGAGTTTAATCTGTGGCATATCGACGGTGGTGAACATATCTTTCAAAACCTTGCTGCTTGCCAGTTCAGCGTCTTTGAGCAGGCGGGGGAGCTGACTCAAGCTTATGCAATGTCTACCGTTGCACCTGAAGATAGCAGCCTGAGTCAATGGCAATGTTATCCTCAGACGACTCTAGCAGGTCAAGCAACAGGTACCTATCAAGCTTTATATCCTCGAAGTTGGTATAGCTATAAGAACGTCTTTCAAGCGCAATTAACCTGCGAACAGTTTTCACCAATTTGGGCGGACAATTATCAGGAGACTTCTTATCCGATCGCGATCTTTGAGTGGACAGCCCATAATCCCACCGATCGACCGATTACGCTCAGTATCATGCTGACGTGGGAAAATACCGTCGGCTGGTTTGCCAATACCAATCCATCCAGCAAGGTAGAAATTCGTGATGATGGCAGTCCAGTTTATGATTATCAACCTCGGATCGGTGAGAGTGAAGGCAATTACAATCAGTGGATTGTGGACAATTATCGCGTCGGTTGTCTATTAGATAAAGCACATAAATCTGACACTCCTAGTGAAGGTGAAGGGCAATGGTCGATCGCCAGTATTGCCAATCCGAGTGTGGAAGTTTTTTATCATTCCCGCTGGAATCCAGTGGGTGATGGTAGCGATCTGTGGAACAGTTTTGCTGCTGATGGTTCCCTAGCAGATATTGATGATGAAACTCCCGCAAAATCGGGCGAACGGATTGCCGCAGCCATTACGATTCGGTTCACGCTTAAACCAGGGCAAACCAAAAAAATTCCATTTATCCTCGCTTGGGATTTCCCGATTACTGAGTTTGGTAAGGACATCAATTATTATCGCCGCTACACCGATTTCTTTGGTCGATCGGGTGAAAATGCCTGGGCAATGATCCGCACCGCGCTGAAGCACTACGATCGGTGGCAACAGCAGATTATCAAATGGCAGCAACCAACGCTCGATCGAGCCGATCTCCCCGATTGGTTCAAGATGGCGTTGTTTAATGAGTTGTATCTACTAACAGATGGCGGCACACTTTGGACGGCTGCTGACGATCGCGATCCAGTCGGTCAATTTGGTGTACTAGAATGCTTAGACTATCGCTGGTATGAAAGTTTGGATGTCCGTTTATACGGTTCCTTTTCCGTTCTATTACTCTGGCCAAAATTAGAAAAATCAATCCTAATTGCTTTCGCCAGAGCGATCCCTACTGAAGATACCAATCCTCGCTTAATTGGCTACTATGTCCAAACCGCATTCGGCTACGAAGATCGTCCTCAAAATGTCGATCGATCCGAAATGATGGCACCCCGCAAAACCCTTCACGCTACCCCCCACGATCTCGGCGCACCGAACGAACATCCCTGGGAAAAGACTAACTATACCTGTTATCAAGATTGCAATCTCTGGAAAGATTTAGGTAGTGATTTTGTCCTCCAAGTCTACCGAGCCTACGTATTTACAGGCAAAACAGATGTCGAATTTCTCGCCGAATGTTGGAGTGCAATTGTTGATACCCTCGCCTACCTCAAACAATTCGATCTCGACAACGATGGGATGATCGAAAACTCCGGCGCACCCGATCAAACCTTCGATGATTGGCGGCTCCAGGGCATTAGTGCTTACTGTGGTGGATTATGGCTAGCGGCATTGGAAGCTGCTATTTCGATCGGCAATATTCTCACCCGACATCCCGAACCACTCACCCCCAATCCCGCCGAAATCATCCCTCAGTATCAAAACTGGTTAGATGCAGCCAAGCCAATCTATCAAGAAAAGCTCTGGAATGGAAGCTACTACAGCATCGATACAGACAGCGGCTCCGAAGTCGTCATGGCAGATCAACTCTGTGGTCAATTCTACGCCAAGCTACTCGGACTGGCTGATATCGTGCCCCCAGACTGTGCCAAAACTGCCCTAGAAACCGTCTATCAATCCTGCTTCCTCAATTTTCAAGCTGGTAAGTTTGGAGCCGCCAACGGTGTCAAAATCGATGGCTCACCATCGAACCCCAAGGATACCCATCCCCTGGAAGTATGGACAGGGATTAACTTCGGGATTGCCGCCTTTCTAGTCCAAATGGGAATGCGAGATGAGGGATTGAAATTAGCCCAAACGATCGTCGAGCAAGTCTATACAAACGGTTTGCAATTTAGAACACCTGAAGCAATTACCTCAGCAGGTACTTTTCGAGCCAGCCACTATCTCAGAGCAATGGCGATCTGGGGGATTTATCACACTTTAGGGGAGAGCTAACCCAGATATGACTCAATTCCCCCACGATCAGTTTGCCAAAAACTTGCTAGAAGCATTACTAGCCACAGGTGGACAGGTAACTACTGCACTAACGATCGATAGTGAAGTTAGAGAGATCGATGTTTACTTCAACCCTAGTAACGATCCTACCAGGATCTCCGACCTCGGACTCCTCGCTCAATGTGCGTCTCAACCTGCGGCATTTGAACCATTCCGAAACCCCGTCAGTACCGCCGAGATTCGGAGTTGTATGTCCAAGTTGTACGACTTGCACCGCGAAACAGTTCGACAAGCCAAAAAAGATGGACGAAAGATTGCCGATACCGAACTCCCCATTTTATGGATTCTTACCCCGACATTAGCCGCACCAACATTGACAGGTTTTGGTGCTATAAATGAAGAGGGGTGGGGAAATGGAGTGTATTTGTTGCCACCATTGCAGAAAACGGGGATTATCGTTATTCACCAGTTACCATTAATTCCAGAGACTTTATGGTTTCGGTTATTGGGTAGAGGTAAGGTTCAACAACAGGCGATCTCCGAAGTAGCTGCGCTACCTACCGATAGTCCATATCGTACGGATGCACTCAAGTTATTTGGAAACCTCAGAATCATTTTAGAAGCCCAGCAAAGCAAAAAAACAGAAGAGCAGGAGTTGATTGTGCAATTATCACCTTTATACCTAGCCGAGATCCAAGCAGCCGAAGAACGAGGAGAAAAATCTATTGTGATCCGCCTATTAAAACGTCGTGTAGGCGATCTATCAGTTCAAGTTCAGGACAAAATAAAATCTCTGCCTGTAGAAAAGCTGGAAAATTTAGGAGATGCTCTGTTAGACTTTTCTGGAATAGAAGATTTAACTAATTGGCTCAAAATCAACAGCTAGGCATAATCACAGTTAAAGTAATACAGTTGTTGAAAAACATCAAGCTAGGAAAAAGAGGTAGAAAGCGTATTTACTGGATAGTAACTATCGGATTTCTATCTCTAAATGCTATTGCCTATACTTTTGCTTATGCACTGACTCATTTTCGTTCTCCTGAAGAATTTAGTTTAGGACTGTCTCGACAGATCGGCACTAGAACACCGAGCGATTTAGGACTTAAATATACGACTCAGCGTATTCCGATTAACCAAACTGAATGGTTAGAAACTTGGTTTATTCCAGTCAAAGATGCTGCTAGTAAGGGCACGATAATTCTGTTTCCAGGTAGTAGTGGCAGCAAAGCACGGCAACTATTAGCACCAGCGAAAGCATTTCATGAACTCGGCTACGATACGCTGCTGGTTGATTTTCGAGGAGTAGGTGGTTCTAGTGGAAATACCAATACAATTGGCATAAGGGAATCTCAAGATGTAGCAGTGAGTACGAGTTATGCTCAAAAGTCAAAGTTCAAACATCCATCGATCTTGTATGGAATATCGATGGGTAGTGCTGCTATTCTCAAAGCAGTAGCAGATAAAAAAGTTAATCCAGACGCGATTATCTTAGAAGAGCCATTTGCCAAGCTTGTAAATGCGGTCGGAAGTCGAGTTAGCAGAAATCACCTTCCGTCATTTCCACTAGTCGAACTAATTGTTTTTTGGGGTGGTATTCAACATGGATTTAATGGCTTCGATCACAATCCAGTTGATTACGCCAGTCAGGTAAAATGCCCAACACTGATATTACAAGGCGAGCTTGACCAGTGGACAACCAGGGTAGAGATAGATCGAATTATCGATAATTTACGCGGTTACAAACAGTTGATTATTTTCCCTCGTACAGGACACAATTTACTGGTGACAGTGGATAAACAACGCTGGAAAAAAGATATGGCAAAGTTTTTAAAGCGAGTTAACTAAATAAAGTAAACTTTTCGATCCTTTAAATATCTTACATTTAGCTAAAAGGTAAGACTAGCTAACTAATAAACCCGACTTTTTTAAAAAGTCGGGTTTATGGCAACACTAACTTTAACTTAGTTACCAAATAGTTTCTTTGCAGCGCGTTCGCTGCGGGCTTCGGCTGACTCCATCACATCCGACATTTTTTCTAACATCTCACCTGGGTGATTTTCGAGGACTCTAGTTGAGAGCGAAATCTTACCAGAACCTTCGTCAAGATCGATAATCATCGCTTTGATTGCTTGACCGATCTCGAACACTTTTTCACAAGCTTCAACCCGATTTTCGCTAATTTGTTTAATATAGATTAGGCCAGTATTACCGTCGAATTCAACGAAAGCACCAAATTGTTTGATGCCGACAATGATGCCACTTACTAATTGACCCCGCTCTAGCTGACTGAAGTTAGCTGTGCGAGTGGCTTTACGCTGAGAAAAGACTAGTTTATTCTTATCTTTGTCAGCTTCGATGATTACGCCTGGAATGCTGGTGCCGACTAGTGACTCTAGATCTTTTTCGACTAATTGCGATCGAGGTACAAAGCCCCGAATCCCCTGGAAGTTAACCGTCACACCACCTTTATTCACCCCAGTAACGCGCAACTGGACTGATTCTTTATTACTTTGCATATCATCAACTTGATTCCAGGCATATTTTGCCTGCAATTGCAGTTTAGATAGAGTTACTTGTCCATCAGCGTTTTGTTCGCGGATAATCAAAAATTCCTGCTCATCGCCAATTGGAAGTAGTACAGATAGATCTGCGGATTCATCGGCAGCGATTTCCTCACCAGGGACAAATGCTAGGGATTTACCATTGATATCGACATAGACACCATCGCTATCATAACTATGAATTTTACCCCGCACTAATTGGTCTTTTTCAAAGGCGACTACTTCAGCATCGAGAGCTTTGGCAAAGTCGTCCATTGAAAAGATTTCGGCTGAGGCACTTTTAGGCTTATTCATTAAATTAGAGGGTAGGGTTAGGGTGTGGGAGATAGAACTCCCAACAGCAGGGTCGCAAAATGCTAGTATCGTCGATCCCAAATGACACTTATATCGTACCCGCGATCGAGCCTGAGTGAACGACCCTGGAAGTTAAGAAAGTTGTTCTCCGTAGCTAAGGTTTAATTTTTACTTAGCACTTAGAGTGTAATCACTAAAATTCGATCGTCTAGCCAAATCTTCAAATTCTCTAAATGTTTTGCTACAATACTTGGCGAAAAGCAATCCCGACCAATTGCAGAGCATCATCGTTTGTCCGACCGGATAAATTAGATCTCATCAACAGATAGCAGAATCTTTTTTGAATATGCTATTTAGCACTATAATCAGACGATATTAATAATCTCAAATAGGTGTCAAGGAGTGGCTAAAACAGCTAGAGGCGATCGACAAAAGACCAAGCGACTACTACCAGGTAAACTATTCTGGCTAGCGATCGCTGCTACCTCCTGTATGGTATTTGCGCTATTGCATATCCTCTTCGGAAGTGTATCGGCAGATGCACTGACCGCCACAACAGGTGTTGACAAAAGTGTGGAGCTAACAACCTCGATCGCGAATGTCAGTCCGATGGACTTTGACGTACCAACCAGTTTTCAAGCAAAAACAATTAAGGATGCACCTGTTCCTGCTGGCGAAAAAGTGATCGCACTCACCTTTGATGATGGTCCCTGGCCAGAAACAACCGAGAAAGTTTTGGCAGCCCTGAAAAAAGAAAATGTCAAAGCTACTTTCTACATGATCGGTCAACCATTAAAGTCTTTTCCAGAGCTGGGCAAGAAAGTGCTAGCAGATGGTCATGTCATCGCCAACCATACCCTCCATCACTGGTACAAGCAGATGTCTCCCCTGGTAGCTCAACGGGAAATTGAAGACACTCAACAAATTATCAGAGACATTCTAAAAGTGGAAACTGCCTATTTTAGACCTCCAGGCGGTTTACTCACCAATGGATTGGTGGCTTACGCTCAAAAGAAGGGTCAATCTGTCAATATGTGGTCGGTAGATTCCAATGACAGTCATCCAAAACGTCCTTCACCTGAAGCAATGCTGAAAACGATCCTCGCGCAGGCGACTCCAGGTGGGATTGTACTGATGCATGACGGTGGTGGCAATCATGACAATACAGCCAAAGCTGTCCCCCAAATCATCATTAAACTGCGCGAACAAGGATACAAATTTGTGACAGTACCTGAGTTATTGGAAATATCATCGGCAAATGCGGAAAAAGTAGCTAAAGCTGCGGTGTTGGGAGTTGGGAGTTAGGAGCTGGGAGTTGGGAGCGTGGGAGCATGGGAGCATGGGATGCTTCTTTCTCATTACCTCCCTGTCCCCCCGTCCCCCCGTCTCCCCCCAACCCACTCTCATTAATTAAATTAATATGAGGATCCAGCCGCAAAACACTCCATCTCAGCGACTAATCCAGTTAGAATGTGCTATTGCACTAATCCTTTACCATAACCGAACCTGTGTCTAAAGTTCTTGTTTCCGATCCGATCGACCAAGCGGGGATTGATATCCTGCTTCAAGTCGCCCAAGTAGATGTCAAAATTGGCTTGCCGCCAGCAGAGTTGGCGCAGATTATCGGCGACTACGATGCGATTATGATTCGATCGGAAACCCGCGTCACCAAAGAGATTATTGAAGCTGCCACCAAGCTCAAAATTATTGGTCGCGCAGGTGTCGGGGTCGATAATGTCGATGTCCCCGCTGCTACCCGCAAAGGGATTGTTGTAGTCAATTCACCGGAAGGCAATACGATCGCCGCAGCCGAACATGCCTTGGCGATGATGCTATCGATGGCTAGGTACATTCCTGAAGCCAACCAGTCAATGAAAGCTGGGCAGTGGAACCGGAAGCAATTCGTCGGTACGGAAGTCTACAAGAAGACGCTCGGTGTAGTTGGACTGGGTAAAATTGGTTCTCACGTTGCTACTGTCGCCAAAGCACTGGGAATGAAATTACTCGCCTACGATCCGTTTATTTCGGCCGAACGCGCCGAACAACTGGGTTGTGAGTTAGTCGATCTAGATACTATCTTCCGCCAATCTGACTACATCACCCTCCACATACCCAAAACACCAGAAACTGCGAACCTAATTAACGCCGAGACGTTGGCGAAAATGAAACCTCAAGCGCGGATTATCAACTGTGCGCGCGGCGGCATTATCGATGAAGCAGCTTTAGCCCAAGCTTTGAAGGACGGTACAATTGCCGGAGCGGCGATCGATGTCTATGCAGTCGAGCCACTGGGTGAATCAGAATTGCGCTCAGTTGGCAAACAACTCGTCCTCACACCCCATCTAGGTGCGTCTACAGCCGAAGCACAAGTCAATGTCGCTCTCGACGTTGCCGAGCAGATTCGGGACGTATTGATGGGCTTGCCAGCCCGCTCTGCGGTGAATATCCCAGGACTACACCCCGACGCGCTCCAGCAGCTCAAACCATATTTGCAACTGGCAGAAACGATCGGCAATATGGTCAGTCAACTAGCTGGCGGACGAATCAACGATCTCCAAATCGGTTTATATGGCGATCTCGCCGAACAGCAAACCAAACCGATTATCACGGCTGCGCTCAAGGGCTTATTATCCCCAGCCTTACGGGAGCGAGTGAACTATGTTAACGCTGGCATTGAAGCAAAAGAACGCGGCATTCATGTATCTGAAACTCGTGATGCTTCTATTCGAGACTATGCAGCGACCCTCAAACTAACTGCCAAAGGTTCATTAGGTCAACATTCAGTTACGGGCGCACTGTTAGGTGATTCCGAACTCCGCATCACTAGCGTTGATGACTTTCCAGTCAACGTTGCACCGACAGAAAATATGCTCTTTACCGTCCATAAAGACGTACCAGGAATTATCGGAATTATCGGTTCGCTCCTGGGTAAGTTCAATGTCAATATTGCTAGTATGCAAGTTGGGCGCAAGATCGTACGTGGCGATGCTGTCATGGTAGTGAGCATCGACGATCCATTACCGGATGGAATTCTAGCCGAAATAAAACAGGTAAATGGAATTAGCGATGCTTATACTGTTACGTTAACTTAGTGGTTTAGCTGTTGGCAACTTTGAGACCCTAACTGGTGGGCAGTGCCCACCAGTTAGGGTCTACTAAATTTTAGCTCACAAACATTTGCGTTTATATTAATGATTTAGTTTAGGTTAAATTAGTATCGATCGAGCTAATTTAGTTGTCCATTATGGTACTGTGATGGTGAGTTAATTGCTAATTCACTACAGCGATGGTGTAGTTACAGATAGTTATTAGAACTTTTTTATACGTCAATACTTAGAATCATGTCTAATAGCTGGTGGGAAATCAAAATTGAGTGCGTAACCGATCTGGAAGAAAGTATCTTCTGGAGACTGAGCGAATTTGGGTGCAAAGGGATGTCTACCCAACAACTGGGTAATGAGATTTTAATTGCTGCTTATGTTTCCCAAGCTCAAGTCAAATTATTAGAAGTATCCGATCTCTCGTTACAATTTGAGGCAGATGCACGGGAAATTGGTTGTGCAATGCCAGTAACAAGATGCAATCTGATTGATGAAGAAGATTGGTCGAGTAGCTGGAAACAACATTGGCAGCCACAACCAATTGGTGACAGATTATTAATCAATCCCGCATGGATCGAGCCACCCACAGATTCCGATCGAATCATCCTCACCCTCGATCCTGGAGTTGCCTTTGGGACTGGCACTCACGCCACTACTCAATTGTGTCTAGAAGCTCTCGAAATGCGCCTCCAACCTGGCTCCAATCTAACGATCGCCGATCTTGGCTGCGGTTCGGGCATTCTCTCTACAGCAGCATTATTGTTGGGTGCTCAACAAGTTTATGCGGTTGACAATGACCCCCTAGCTGTCAAGGCAACTGGTGAAAATCGCGATCTCAATCTGATCCCAACTGAAAAATTGATTGTCGATCTCGGCAGTATCGATCGACTTCAGGCGATGATTCCCGCACCGCTTGATGGTTTTGTTTGCAATATTTTGGCAGACGTAATTATGGAACTTGCACCGTCAATGGCTGCACTGGTTAAACCCAAAGGTTGGGCAATTTTGAGTGGAATTTTATCTAGTCAAGTCGCTGATGTTTCCAACGTTTTAGAAAAGCAAGGTTGGATCGTCGGAACAGTTTGGAATCGTCAGGAATGGAGTTGTATCAATCTCAAGCATAAATAGGGGTTAGGCTTTGGGCTTTAGGATCCAGAGTAAGAAAGTCTCACTCGTGTTTTAGATTTGATTGTTTCTGGTAAATCCCCTCAATTTTAAAGTCTAAAGCCTAATCCAGATTGCGCGATGAACTGGCAACCCCTTATTCAATGTTGCGACTTCACGCTCCGTTGGGATACCAAGTGGATTTGGTTCGATCCAATCTAATTGGGTCCGGCGGAAGGCTGGATGATTGCTAAATCTGTCGCACATTTCTTGAGCTACCCATTCGAGATCGGACTGGAGAAACACTTCACCACCACTGGGTAAATAACGTGCGATGTCGTTGACTAGTTCTGGTTGAACGACACGTCTTTTCGCATGTCTGGTTTTGAAGCAAGGATCGGGATACTGAATACTGATTCGCTGTAATTTTTCAGCAGGGAGCGATGCGAGCAACGTCGCTAGAGATGTATTAATATTGCCGAATACATAGTGAAGATTGCGTAGATTTGCAGCATCCCGCTTCTGATTGGCATGAGTAACTAAAGCTTCGCGAATTTCAATCCCTAAATGGTTCCACTCTGAATTGTGTTGTGCTAATTCCAGCAAAAATCGCCCGTAAGCTGCGCCAATATCAAGATGAATTGGTAGAGTCAAGTTGGGATAAACTGTTGGCCAATCAGGTGGAATCAGTGACTCTTTGTAGACAATACTGAGTGGATTGACATGCTGCCTGACTTTGATCCGAGACATGAGACTAGAGATAGTGTGGGTAATAGATTGAAAACGAACTCCCCAAAAACAAATTTAGCTAGCAAACCTCAGATTACTACAGGAGCAATCTGAAAATTTACTAGCAAGATAGCGACATAGTGATTCTACTAGGCAGAGACTCTCGCCCACAAAATCAGCTATCCTCAATCGATCGAACAACTGGCGCGATCGATCTTTTTGACTTTATTCCTCACCATCTTTTTCAACTTGCTTGAGATGAATATGCTTGCGTCCGAGGGTAATCTCAAACACGTCGCCTTCTTTCAAGCCCATTTGCTTGGTATAAGCAGCACCAATCAATAGGTTCTTGTTGGATTGAACGGTGATTTTGTAGCTGGCACTGCGACCGCCACGACCACCACCAACGGATTTGCTATCTAGTTCAATGCCTTCAGCATCGATCATCGCGTTCAAAAATTTCATCATGTTAACGCGCTCGACACCGTTCTTAGTTTCGGTGAAGTAGCCGCATTCACGCGCTTTATCTTCTTTGCTGGTATTACCGAGGTCTTTGACTTTTTGAAGTAGTTCTTCGCCAACTAGTGGTTCAATATTTTTCTTATTACTCATCAACTTAGATTTCAATCTAGAGGGTCTAACGCTATCCGGCGTTGCGGTTTTGCTAACCTAGACCTGCAATTAGTTATTGAAGGTTGCTATTAGCACTTATCTCCATAGTACACTGATTAGAAGAATTTTGTGAACTATCTCTATCGAAAACTCCATCTTTTTTAGAGCGGAACGAAACTTCGGTTCAAATGTCATGTGAAGGGTAAATAGTAGTTGATGGCGAGTGGCTAGTTGTAACAATCTTTTTGCTAAAATAACGATCGATCGATTCACTGTAATCTCGATCGTTATCACTGCTAAATTCTGCTAGGATCGTCAAAGATTGAGTTTTCCAGCGAAAAAGTCAGCCCATGAAACAAGCACAGATATGAAACTGACTACTCGTGGACATTATAGTGTCAAGGCAATGTTAGACCTCAGTTTACAACCAAATTATGGCCCAGCCTCAGTAAATGCGATCGCGACTCGTCAATTTTTACCGATTCCCTACCTCGAAAAATTATTAATCGAATTGCGACGAGCTGGATTGGTTGAATCGATTCGGGGCGTAAATGGTGGCTATAAACTTGCCAAAAATCCTACCCAAATTGCCCTGAGTGATATCTTAGTAGCAGTGGGTGAATCAATGGTAGTTGACCGATCTGAGGACAATCGATCCTCTGACGATAATCTAGCCACCGACTGGGTGACACAGATGCTCTGGCGCAGACTCAACGAAAAACTCCAAGCAGCTCTAGCTAGTATTTCCC
This sequence comes from Chamaesiphon sp. 341R_metabat_111, assembly GCA_025351825.1. Taxonomy (GTDB): domain Bacteria; phylum Cyanobacteriota; class Cyanobacteriia; order Cyanobacteriales; family Chamaesiphonaceae; genus Chamaesiphon. Next base: position 14,270 of record JANXVE010000063.1, read on the forward strand.
TCGCAGATCTCTATTACGATGCTCGTAGTTGGCAAGCAGCTCAGGGAGAAGTGACAAATTACATTATTTAAGCAAGCACTAATCACAGCCTGACCCCTAAAGCCTAATCCCCAAAGCCCAAAGCCTAAATAATGAAACTATTAATCAGCAACGATGACGGCGTATTCGCGCTCGGGATCGAGACACTAGCAAATACACTGGCTCTAGCTGGACATGAAGTAATTGTAGTCTGTCCCGATCGAGAGCGATCGGCAACAGGGCACGGCTTGACGCTCCACGATCCGATTCGGGCAGAAGAAGTCACCGGAATTTTTCACCCGAGTATCAAAGCTTGGTCTTGTTCGGGTACGCCCGCTGATTGTGTCAAGCTAGCATTGGGGGCATTGCTCGACAGTTTCCCTGATTTTGTCCTCTCTGGCATCAATCATGGTGCGAACTTAGGAACAGACGTTTTGTACTCTGGCACGGTGTCTGCGGCGATGGAAGGAACGATCGAAGGCATTCCCAGTATTGCTTTTAGTCTCACGAGTTTTAGCTGCCGAGAATTTCAACCAGCAGCAAATTTCGCACGAGATCTGATCGCTCATTTGGAGCAGCAACCACTCGCCGCCTCGACGCTACTAAATGTCAATATTCCACCCGTACCAGCTTCAGAAATTGCTGGGGTCAAAATTACTCGGCAAGGAATCAGGCGATATTTTGACACGTTTCAAAAGCGGGTAGATCCGCGTGGCAAGACTTACTATTGGCTGTCTGGTGAAGTGGTGCAGGATCTAGATCAACCCGAACATCTTCACTTGCCACCAGAAATCGAAACCGATGTGCAGGCGATTAAACATAACTTTATTACGATCGTGCCACTTCAGTTTAATATGACCTGCACAACTGGAATATTTGGCCTCAAGGATTGTGGCATTGCCGGAATTAAAATTAATCCACAGGATTAATCTCCTTATTTTAGTATGTCCGTGCAGCGGCAGATGCTAGAGGAAATTCAATCGATCGCCAGAGTATAGTAAGGTGAACAATCTGGTTATAAAAAACCTCAAGAATTATTGAATCATGGTAATTCTATTGCAATTGTTGCCATGGGTGAACATTATCGAGATAAATTGGCTACTCACTCGATCGTCGAACAATTCGCTAACTAACCGCATATCCCGTATATGGACGCTTATAAAGCGGCTGTAGCCCCAGCACAATATCTTCCTTTGGCACACCCATCTCCACCAACTCTTGAGCTATATCTGCCTCCGTCATATTCCGCTGAATCCAGATTTTGCCATCCTTGACATCAAGATGAATAAAGCAGTTATGAACTCGCCGAAATTCTTCCCAGCCAATATCTAACAATTGATAGCGATCGTGCTCGGTATCAAAAATCAGTTGCGACTCAATTTTTGACTCTGAATTACCCTGCGCCGACACAACCCGATCTGACAGTAACTTACGAATGGCTTGACGATATTGAGCTATTCTTTCCATGCTGTAATGACCTCCTGAAGCGGGTTGTAAATTGCTAATTTAACCTGATATAACTTGATAGCTTCCTGAATAAAGATCTCCTGAAAGAACGATTCAAATGTATCGAGCGGCACGGCTAAATATAAAGTGCGATCCGGTTCTCTTAGTTGGAGTGCGAGACGATAGTTCAAAAATTGTCCCAATGCAGCATGAAAATCTGTAATGGTAGAAGGGTTGAGAAAACTTTTGATTTCAACTGCAATTTTTCGACCAGCCTTCTCTGCGGCAAAAACTTTTTCTGCTGCCAGATCGATCTCAAGTTTTACTCCTTCAATCCTGATAATCAGCGGATCTGCGGTAATCACCCACTGTTCTTTGATGAGTGCTTGCCTGACAGCATAGTGAAAGAGGTCTTTAGCCATAACTTATTTTATCCACTAGTGATGATTCTAACAATAGTTGAAATTATCATGTTTGATTCGATTCTAATTAAAAACCCCTGTGAGTTTATATCACAAGGGTTTTATTTAAGCTTCTATTGAGTATCGATCGGATAGTTGGGTGTGTTGGGTTTCATTCTTCAACCCAACCTACGGATCTAACCTGCTGTTGCAGTTAAAAACTTTGCTGCCGCAGCTTTTAAGTCCGCAGCTTTGTCGGTTTGTTCCCAAGGTAGCTCTAAATCGCTGCGACCAAAATGGCCGTAGGCGGCGACATCTTGATAAAAACGACCACCACGTTCTGCGGGTAGATTTCGCAGGTTGAAAGTAGAGAGAATTCCCTCTGGACGCAATTCAAACTGATCTTCGATCAGTTCAAAAATTTGGTCATCGCTGATGATCCCAGTTCCGAAAGTTTCGACTAAGATACTGACGGGAGCAGCTACACCGATCGCATAGCTGAGTTGAATTTCACACTTAGTAGCCAAACCAGCAGCCACAACGTTTTTAGCGACGTGACGGCAAGCATAAGCCGCAGATCGATCGACTTTGGTGGGATCCTTACCGGAGAAAGCACCGCCGCCATGACGGGAATAGCCGCCATAGGTATCGACAATGATTTTGCGTCCAGTTAAACCAGCATCCCCTTGAGGTCCGCCAATTACAAATTTACCCGTTGGGTTAACGAGGAAATGCGTTTTGTCATCTGGCTTGATTTCCAAATCTGCAAATACAGGTAGCACCACTGCTGTCCAAAGATCGGCTTTGATTTTAGCCAACACACCAGCATCATCGGTAATAGTACCAATTGCCGCGTCGTGTTGAGTTGAAATCAAAATTGTGTCGATCGCAACAGGCACACCATTTTTGTATTCAACAGTAATTTGAGTTTTGCCATCGGGACGCAGATAAGGCAGATCGCCAGTCTTGCGTACAGCCGCCAATCGACGTGCGACACGATGTGCCAAGCTAATTGGTAAGGGCATTAATTCGGGTGTTTCGTTACAAGCGTACCCGAACATAATTCCTTGATCTCCGGCACCAGTTTGGTCGAAGATATCGGTGCTGTCATCCCGATTTTCTTGAGCTGCATTTACGCCTTGGGCAATATCAGGTGATTGTTGATCCAGGGCAATTAGGACTGAGGCACTATTTGCCGAAAATCCGTTGTCGGCATTGGTGTAGCCGATTTCAGCGATTTTCTTACGAGCCAATTCAATATAGTTGACAGTCGCTTTGGTGGTGATTTCACCAGTGATCAAAACGAGTCCAGTATTGACTACAACCTCTGCTGCCACCCGACTGTAGGGGTCTTGAGCTAATAACGCATCCAAAATTGTGTCAGAGATCTGATCGCAAATTTTGTCAGGGTGTCCTTCCGTCACGGATTCCGATGTAAAAAGATATCTACGAGACAAGTAACAATCCTCCTTACTAGTACTGGCTAATGTTAGCCTATATATTCACACAAAAATTGCACCTTAGTTCAGAATTTTACCATTCTGTTTTCAACGTGCCAATACGTGATGTGGCTGCTGTTACAATCTATACTAAAACTGACCAAAGGAGAATCGAAAATTGTTGACGCTTGGGGTAAATATCGATCATGTTGCCACAATTCGGCAGGCTAGACGCACTGTAGAACCAGATCCGATCGCGGCAGCAGTATTGGCAGAACTGGCTGGGGCTGAAGGCATCACGGCTCATCTCCGCGAAGATCGGCGGCACATGCAGGATCGAGATATTCGACTGCTGCGCGAGACTGTCCGCACGCGCCTGAATCTAGAGATGGCAGCAACGGCAGAAATGGTCCAGATCGCGCTGGAAGTCAAGCCTGACTACGTGACGCTCGTACCGGAAAAACGGGAAGAAGTCACCACTGAAGGCGGACTAGATATTGCAGGACAACTCGATCGCATGAAGTCAGTGGTAGATAAATTACAATCAGCAGGGATTCCAGTCAGTCTATTTATCGACCCAGAACCAGCTCAAATTGCCGCATCAGCCCAGGTAAACGCAAAATTCATCGAATTGCACACGGGACGCTATGCAGAAGCCAAGGATTCGATTTTGGTTGCAAAAGAGCTGGCGAATTTGGCAATGGGTTGTGAACTCGCAATCGCCACTGGATTGCGGGTAAATGCCGGACATGGACTGACTTATTGGAATGTGCGCCCGATCGCCTGCTTACCAGGTATGGAAGAATTAAACATCGGCCATAGTATCATCAGTCGATCGGTACTCGTGGGGATCGATCGAGCCATCCGCGAGATGAAAGCAGCTATGTTTGGTAATTAGTGGTTTAGTGAATAGTGGTTTAGTGGTTTAGCAAATAAGTGAACGCAAGCGTTATCTTAACTCCTACAACCATAAACCCTGTATCCAATCCACTAAAAGCTAAACCACTAAAAACTAAACTACTAAACCTCTATTTACTATGCAAACCTATTATTACTTAGTCGCTAGTCATGATTTTTTGCACGAACAAGAAGTCAATGAAGTATTTGCCGAACGGATTCGTAACTACCAGGAACAGGGAAAAGAGATAGACTTTTGGCCGATCGATCGACCTGCGTTTTTAGACGCACCAGAACTAGCTAGTGTTAAAGCAAAAATTCCTCAGCCAGCAACTGGAGTTGTTTCAACAAATAAGCAATTTATCACTTGGTTAAAGCTGAGATTAGAATTTGTAGCCACAGGTGAATTTCAAGCTCCGTCGGCAACTATTCCCGATCCCATTGGTGTTTTGACTACCGTTTAATTGAAGACTAGTGAAAACGTAGATCTAAGGGTACCCATGAAGGGCACCCCTACAGACAACTTGTAGGGGTGCCCTTCATGGGCACCCTAAAATTTTTGCAGTAATGTTAACCTATCGATCGATTCTCACTTCTAGCGATCGAGGATGATAGGCTAAAACAAAGTCTCTGACACGGCGGTAGTCGTGTTTTGTTGTCAATCCCACACAGCCAGATGTCCCATCTTCTTTTCGATCTTTGTTAAAGCTAGGATCCCAATGAATACCCAGATCGCCTCTAGTCATCCGAGAATTGAAACCAGGTTTGGGAAAAATCGGAATCATCGTACCCCCAACCTCTGGAATTGTACCCTCAACAACTCTGGCTGCAACTGAATAAGATCCATCAGGTAATGGCGCGTGAGTTTGAGTTTGATAGCGATTTCTATTTTGGGTGAAAGCTCGACCACTTACAGCATTGAGTCGGAATGTTTGCCCTGCCGATCTGCTGCGATAGGCTGTTAATTTGTAGATTGGGTTGTTGAATCTATTTTTGGGATTGCTGGTATCTCTACTTAAAACTAAACAGGGGAAAGCTCTGCAAGAAGATGATTTCATGCTGGCATCTGCCACAGAATTGATATCACTAATACCAATAAACAGAGCGGCGGTACTTAATCCGATGATTTGGGCGGCAATTAGAACTTGATGCATATATTTATACTTAGAAGAAGCTGTCTCATTACTGACGATCGATCTTATCGATAGCTGCTTAAATTAACAGATCTATCTGAATCGAATTTAGCTATATCGCTACTCTAAGTATTCCCAAATTTTAGTCGGACTATCAAAAGTCTCGTTGGCGGTAGCGGAGCGTTTGTTCCAATAGCTGAACGGGCAATCCCAACGGCGCGACAGATTTAATACATTCTTCGTATTCACCATCAATTAACCGGAAGGCAATAACTTGCTTCCCTCTAATATTAACTACCCATATCTTCAATCCACATTAATCCACAATTGAAAAAAGGGCACTCCAACTCACTATGCGGATTTTCGACGCGGTGAAGATAATCCTCCCAAGTAGCCTGTCGATCGATAATTACAGGTAGTGAGGTAGTGATAATGGCAGTCATGGGCGATTACCTCTGAATTTGATACTCTGGGTACTTTGATTTTAGCGCAGACGTTGAGCTGGCTACCTTCAACAAATATAAATCGATTGGTGTGTAACTTGGTGAAAGCAGGGGAACTATAGGTATATCCGATATACTCCCCAACTATTTTCCCTTGAACTCAAGTTGCTCCACAGTCGTACCGAGTCATCAGCCGCTGTCTGACTGGCAAAAAACAGGACTAAAATTGACTTCCAGCCAGCAAGGGCGGGATGTAGTACTGGCGATCGATCTGACTGGAAGTGTCCGCCTCAATGATGAAGGGCGGTTGCGACTCAAACAGATTATTCAAGATAGTTTGCACCCTGGTGATGCGGTATATGTCGTCCCGTTTGCCTCTACAGTCAATCCGCTTCAGCCCCAGGTAGATTGCTTATCCGCATCTGCGGCGATACCTTTTGATGGTAAGCCAGCCGATATCGAGCGGATTCTCCAGACATTACCGCTCAAATCTAGCAATGCTCAACAGAATACTGACATTCAGATTGCGGAATCGACAATCTACAAAGGTTTAGCGCAGTTAAATCAATGTCGGTTGACTGCTAATAAAAACATTAAATCCCAGTCGGTGGTGTGGCTAACAGACGCGCCACTATTAACCAAACCTGGTATTAAATCAGATGTCTGGGTAGAAACTCCAGCGAATAGCCCGTTTCGAGATCGAAATACGACGGAAAGTAAAGAGCGACAAGAATGGCTCGATGCTTTGCCCTTGCAAATGCGATCGCAAAAAATCGGCAACTATAACTTGAGTGTGGTGGATATTGCGCCAACAGTGCAGGAGTTTTGCACTCCAGCACCAGGTGGGCAAGAAACTTGCCTGATTAATGGTTATTTAGTTCAGCAGCTTTGGCTACCAGTTTTACTGAGTTCTCTGGGCATATTAACAGCATTGGCAGGTGGTATTTGGTGGTTTAGACATTATTGCAGTCTCCAACAAGCATGGAAGCTGACGATTGGCGATGAAAGCGACTCTGAGCAACAGATTTGCTATCTCCGCAATCGGCAAAAGTTGGGTATCGGCAGCGATATCGAATGTCGGGGGCATGATATTCGCGGCTATCTGCGGCGTGAGGGCAATAAGTTGTGGTTGGAGCCGAGTGGTGAATTACCGATTCATTACCAGAACAGCGAAGTCACTCAACGTCAAATCCTCACAGGTAGACGTATTCGGCTCAATTATCCCCACCAGTCTCGCGAATTGGAACTCACGATCGTTATTAGCTAAACTAGCCGCTGATTTTGACAGCAGTCCTAGTTTTTAAAAATAAAACTCTTGTAACCCTGATTCTGTCATCAACAATCGAAGCACTGAAATATTTATTTTGGTGATACAGTCTACAATCTCCCATCTCCTATCTCCCCTCTAAAATTATGTCTCAAACTATTCAACGGACTCTTTGCATCGGCTTAGGTGGTACTGGGCGGGATGTGCTGATGCAGATTCGGCGGCTGATAATCGATCGATATGGCAGGCTAGATGCTTTGCCAGTTGTAAGTTTTGTCCATATTGATGCAGATAGAGGTGCGAGTGATATTTCTGGTTTGAGTACGGGGAATACCTATCGGGGTGAAAATATTTTATTCACACCTGCGGAACGGGTAATCGCCACCATGAGCAGTCAAGAAATCGACCAATTAATCGTTGGATTGGAGCAGCAGGGGGAATTCGATCGTCAGAGTCCCTACGACCATATTAGAAGCTGGTTGCCACCTCAACTCATTCGGAATGTAACAGCGATCGAAGATGGTGCTGGGGGAATTCGCCCCGTGGGTAGACTATCTTTTTTCCATAATTATCGCAAGATTAAAGCCGCATTTGAAACTGCCGAAAATCGCACCAGAGAGCATGAAAAAGCCATGTTAGGGCAGGGATTTAGCGTCGAGCCTGGTTTGAATATTTTTGTCGTTGGCTCTCTGTGTGGCGGTACTGCCAGCGGGATGTTTTTGGATGTGGCGTATGCGCTGAGAAAGGCTTACGGGGATATTGAGAATAAATTAGTCGGTTACTGGGTAATTAGTCCCGAACTTTATGGCGATACTCCCAGCATGAATGCCAATGTCTATGCAGCGTTGAAGGAGCTAAATCACTATGCGGCTAGCAATACACGATTCAAAGCCTGTTACGATCCTCAGCAACTAGTTTCGGTAGATGAAGAACGTCCGCCGTTTGATTTCACCTATGTGCTGTCAAATCGCACGGCGACAGATTATCGAATTCTGGATAAAAATAAGCTTTGTAATGTAGTCGCTCACAAAATCTTCCTCGATTTTGGCGATGAATTGACTTCGGTAATTAAGAGCCAGAAGGATAATTTCAAAGATAGACTCACCCGTCTAGATAATCATCCTCGCCGTAATGTTCAAAGATATCTGACATTTGGATTAGCAAAGATTTATTCACCCCAAGATCGAATTGTCCAAATGGCACTGACTAAAGTTAGTCGGCGACTAGTGAATTTTTGGCTCAGAGGCATCGGGCAAAGTCCAGATCCAGGGCTGTTATTAAATCGCTTTTTATCTAAATGGGGTGACTCTAGCGCAGATAGAGAATTTCCCCACCGCTTGCAAGGAATGGTACAAGATAATGGCAAAACATTCGCGCAAGCTCTGAAGACTTGGAATAATAAAATCGAACAAGAAATTGCGATGGTGAAAACATCAGCAGATCGATCGCAATTACTCCAACAACTCCGCAGTGACACTCGCGCCCAATTTCGGAAAGTACAGCCAGGAGAAACTGATGATATTCGTGGTGCTTGGTTAACCTGTATCCAAAAAACTCAACCCCAACTTAGCAATCTACTCAGAAATGATATCGGTCACTTTTTTGGCGAACTACTCACACCATCTCATCCCGAATTTTCGCTCAATAGTGCCCGTGGTTGGCTCGAAGCGATCTTGACACATATTAATGAATATCAGCGTGAACTGGAAAATTATATCCAAACTAGAGGTAGTGCCACCGAAGAAGATTTCAATACTCAATGGCGAAATGCCGAGCGTCGCTTACAAGATATAGAGGATCAGAAAAAGGGTTGTCTCGGTTTATTCGATAATAACAAACAGAAAAATAGATATTTTCAGGTCGAAGCTACTCAGATTATCACTAATATGAGAACGCTAGTTCAAGGAAATTTTGATTATCAGCTTCACAAAACAGCTCTAGTTATTGTAACTGAGATATCTGAATTTATTCGATCGCTTATTCTCGAAGCTGGCTGGATTGACCAATTATTAGTCGCTGTCGAGCTAAACTATAAAAAGCGGTGTGAAGACTTAGAACGACTAAATCCAGATGGAATTACTGGTGAAGCTTTATTCTCGCCAGAAGATGCTAATGGTTGCTATCTTGAATTTCTGCCAGAGCAGAATGAGAAATCTATTCTGATCGATATTAGTGGGCAAATCCTCACAGAGAAGTTTACATTCGTCGAACAAACATTGATGTATTTCTTAGTTCGAGTGACTGATGAGGAGAAGACATCAATTGGATCGAAAATTCATTATCTAGTTGGCTCCCGTGATGTAGACGAAAGATTAGTAGGAACTAATATTGCTGCAACGATTGATAAAATATTTGGTACTCAAGCTATTAACTCATTACAGCCAGTTATGGCAAGATTCCTTCAGAAATACCCGCTGGCATCTGGTAATGCCGAACTGAGAATGCGCCAAATAATTAGTGAAGCCCAACCACTACTTCCATTATTAACCAGAGATGGACACTTTTATGAGGATGGTGGTAATAAGTCCGAAATTATTGCCTTCAAACAAACAGACGATCGAGCTAGTCAACAATTACAAGAATTACTAACTAGAAATGTCGGAATTAGCGAATCTATCCTTAAATCAAGTCAAAACGATAGTGAAATAACGCTCGTCAATGAGTATGCTGCTTTCCCCTTGCGGTTAATTCAAGGGATCGATCGAATGCGCGAACATTACGATCGAGAATGCTCCCAAAATAGAGCGCGGATTCATAACGACTATCAGCAAATATTCTCAGAAGTTATTCCCCCAGACGCGCAGCGGATGGAAGAAATGCAAGATTCTTTTTATGCTTGCTTGGCTTTTGGGATATTAGAAAAACAAGATAATTGTTACTTGTATCGAAGCCACGATGATTTTCTCGATCGATCAAATACCATTCCACTGAGTCTGGTATGGAGTGAGGCTCTAGAACAAATCTCTAAAGCCAGTGGTGTTGCTGATAGCTTAAAGCAAGAGCAGGATATCACGATTAATAAGATCGCAACTAATCCTAATCTATGGACAGAAAAATATTTGAATTTGTTAAAAACTTTCAAACAAGAAGTTTATGACTTAGATCGAAAAGATCCCAACTATCTAGAGCGAGGAATTGTTGTCGGAGAACAAGTTACACTCGATCGTTCAGATACTACTAGACAAAGTATTCTATACCGACTCCAGAGCCGGATAGAGGGATTAATTCAAAAAGCTCAAGCTAATCCTGTTAATCATAATAGAACTTTACAAGCTCAACGATCGGTTAATAATGATGGCGATTCGATTGAAGATGCAGATATCGTCAATATAAATTCTGCACCATAGAGCGACCGACAGAGTGTGTTGTGTTTAACAATACACTCTTAAATTTAATGTTTAACATCACCACTATAGATATTTAACAAATGCAGATTTTTACACTAATACCATTCCTAACTTGGCTTGCAATTTTAATTTGTGTTGTTTTACCCGCAGTCGGTGCAATCATCCTCAGGCTCGTTTTACATAAAAGAATAAAAGAGATAAGCGAAGATAAGACACCAGAGTTTTTTAACCATATTCAAGAACGATATCAGGAAGCAAGTAAAAAATTAGAGTATGTAAATACTAATGCCATCATTGACAGTATGTATCAACGCCAGCTAATCAATTGTTGGAAGTGTAAAATTCAACTCGATGGTGCGGAAGGAATTACTAGAGTTCTACCGAATTTATTGATTGCTTTTGGCTTGATTGGTACTTTTATTGGCATCACCAGTAATTTAGCTAGTATTTCAGCTATTGTCACTAATTTAGATCCAAATAATCCAAATATTGGAAATCTACTTAAAGGATTAGAATTACCATTGCGAGATATGGGAATTGCTTTTTCAACTAGTTTATTTGGGTTGCTTTTTGGCTCTATACTAACTGGTGTAAACACGCTATGGAATACTAACATAGCTAAACATCAATTAATATCTAGGTTAGAAGATCACCTTGACAACATTTGCAACAATGGAAATACTAGACTTGATTTAGCTGTTGAAACAATGGTCACTCAACAAAAACAATTTCTCGACAGATTCCATGATAATGTGGGAAGAGTGTTAGCAGACTCTTTTGGTGCCGCAGCCGAAAATATTACTAAAGAATGTTCTGAAGCAAATCAACTTGCAATAAGCACATACACCAAGCTTCATAATGCGGCTGGTACTATTGCCACAGGTGCAAGTACCTTTCAGTATGCAGCTACATCTCTGGAAACTCAGACTCAAAATCTAGCCAATTCTCTAAATGAATTCACAAGTGGTGTAGAGACATTTAAAATAGCAGCTAATCAGATCGAACAAAATAATATTATTCAAAATCTCGATCGAGTATTAGCTCAACTAAATACCAGTCAACAGGCTTTTACTAATTCTACTCAAACGCTCCAAGATTCGCTCGTAGGTATTACCAATAGTAATAAGACAGCCGCACAACTCGCAAAACAAGTTTATGAGACTTGGCAAGATTCAACTTCTCAAATTGTTGCTGCATCAGAAACTATCGGTGCTGGTGCAATCATATTTCAACAATCAACTAACTCTCTAGAAGAGCAAACCCAGATTGTGATGGAGTTGATGCCACAGCTAAAGGGTGGGGTTGATACTTTTGTGTCAGCAGCAAATAAAGTCAAAACAAACAATATCATCAAGCATCTAAACATGCTAGTAGAAAATCTAAGTGTTACCCAATCAGCATTTACTAGCTCAACCCAAACTTTATCAGCAGGTGTTGAGGGAATTATGAGTAGCCATCAGCAATCTACTCAAAGTGCGGAGAAAGTTTATCAAGGGTTGGAAAAAACCACCGCTAGTATTCAATCAGGTGCAAATAATTTTGTTGGTGCTGCTCAGATTATTCAAGATAGCCTACTCGCAGCAGATCTAACTAGTGTAGCTACCAAATGGCAAAATACTCAGAATGAATTCACCAACTCCACCGCAATCTTTAGTCAAGCAGCTACAAATCTTCAGCCAGTCACAGCGAAGTTAGAGCCAGCAATTGATTCGATCGATCGAGTAGTCACCATACTTCAACAGTTTGGATTGGAAGTAGTTAGTCTCAGCAAAAATACCATACAAGTTTCAGAATCGACACAAACCGCCATAGCTAGTTTCTCTCGTGATAGCAATCAAAATCTACAATCGCTCGAATCAATCAAAGAATATCTCACTCAAATAAATTTAACAGATCGAGCCTCTATGATAAGGCTGTCTGCAATACTTGAAAAGCTGGAAATTCTATTGAATACGAAGAGTAATGATGCTTTCTCAGAAGATAATGGTGGTCGAAAATCGAGACTATTTAGCACAATCAAACTTAAATAATATGTCTAGAAGAAATGATCGATATCAGCATGATGAAGAACTAAATATATTTCAAGCATTTACCGATTTAATGTCAAATGCTTTTATGATTATCAGCTTCCTATTATTGATTAGTTTGTTACAGTCAATATCGATGGCTAAGAAGCTAAAATCTGCCGAGCCAATTATTATCGATGAAAAATCTGGTAACTTTAAATTTCCGTCAGGGAGTGCAGAACTAACACCAGATTTACAGAAATACATCCAGATAACTATTTTACCTGAAATTAAAAAAGCAACAGAAAAAGGTAATATTGACTTTATCCAAATAATCGGTCATACAGATAGTCAGGGAATTAGTAATTTCAGTAATCTTGATGGTAAACTAACCTCAGCCGCTACTGGGAATGAAAAGATTAATGCTTTGAAAGCTGGATCTAATACCGATCTAGGACTAATGAGAGCAGTAGCTGTAGTCCAGTTTTTAAATACTAAAAAACTAGGCAAAGTTAATTTCAGAGCTTATTCCGCTGGTCAACTATACATGCCATCGGGTGAACTTGCCAAGATCGATCGAGGTGCAGACGACACTAGACGTAGGATTGAAATTCGATTTATTCCTTATGGGCAAAGAAAATAATAAATTCAATAATTGCTAAGAGACTGTAAAAAAATCAGCTCACCTTTTATGCCAAATAAAGTATAATACTGGCATGGAAGACAAACCAATTAATTGGATCGGTACCTCCAGAGATGATGTAGGTTCTTTTCCCGAAGATGCATGACGCAAAGATGATGCAGTATCGGGAGTCTCAAGTACAGGAAAATAATAATGAATAATATAGTTAAAGGTAGTGGTAACGTTTTTGAAGATTTAGGCTTTGGCAAAGAGGAAGCCGCAAATCTAAAAATCAGAGCGGATCTAATGATAGATCTATGCAATTTTATTCGATCGCAACAATGGACACAAGCTGAAGCTGCGAAATTTTTTGGAGAAACACAACCCCGAATTAGTAACTTAATGAATGGAGACATCGATCGATTTGGTATCGACAAACTAGTTCAAATGTTATCACAAGCAGGAATGGATGTTCGAGTTCTAGTGACATCTAAAGGTAGCTGACTTGAGATATTTCACTGCCCGATCGACAATCAATCTCACAGATTTCTACCAGAGAGATCGAATGTTATAATTGACTGATAAGTTTAAGTACATTCACAAGTATAGTATCCAGATGAAAGTTGGCGAAGCTGCTCCCAAGTTTACTGCTCCAGATCGAGCAGGGAAAAGTATTAGTCTTGAGGATTTTCAAGGTCGAGCGATAGTATTATATTTCTATCCCAAAGACAATACTCCAGGATGTACAACTGAAGCGATCGATTTCACTGACAGATTAGCTGAGTTTCAAGCACTCAATACCCAAGTCATCGGCATCAGTCCAGATTCGATCGCATCGCATGGTAAATTTATCGACAAACACAACCTCAAGATTATGCTCCTGAGTGACCCCGAACATCAGATTGCTGAAAGTTATGGTGTCTGGCAACTCAAGAAATTCATGGGCAAGGAATATATGGGCATTGTTCGATCGACTTTTCTAATCGACCCAACTGGCAACATCTCACAGATCTGGTCAAATGTTCGTGTCAAGAATCACGTTGATACCGTATTGCAATCGATCGTTGACAATTAATAATTATGAATCAAGATCGACACAAACCAATATATTTAGATCATCATGCCACAACGCCTGTAGACCCGCGCGTGCTGGCGGCAATGTTGCCCTACTTTACCGAACACTTTGGCAATCCTACTAGTACCACCCATCAATATGGTTGGGCGGCGGAAGCGGCTGTTACAGGTGCGAGAGAGACGATTGCGGCAGCTATCGGAGCCAACCCTGAAGAAATCGTGTTTACTAGCGGTGCAACAGAGGCGAATAATCTCGCCCTCAAAGGAATTGCTGAAGCCTATTTTGCCAAAGGGCAGCACATTATCACCCTTCAAACCGAACACAATGCCGTATTAGATCCCTGTGCATATCTGGAATCATTAGGATTTATAGTTACTTATCTACCTGTCAATTCGGATGGATTGCTAGATCTCAATCGATTAAAAGATGCCATTCGTCCCGATACAATTCTGGTGTCAATTATGGCAGCAAATAACGAGATTGGTGTGATTCAACCACTCGCTGAAATTGGTAAAATCTGTCGCGAACAGGATGTTTTGTTTCACACTGATGCCGCTCAAGCGATCGGTAAAATCCCCTTAGATGTTAACTTATTAAATATCGATTTAATGTCGCTCACTGCTCATAAAGTATACGGGCCAAAAGGAATTGGATCACTATACGTTCGTCGCCGTAATTCCCGCGTGAAAATATCGCCCCAGTTGCACGGTGGTGGACACGAACGGGGAATGCGATCGGGTACACTGTATCCACCGCAAATAGTTGGTTTTGCCAAGGCTGTCGAAATCGCTCTCGCAGATATCGATCTGAATACGTCCAAATTAACAGAATTGCGCGACAGGTTGTGGTCGCAACTGAGTCCTATCGATGGCATTTATCTGAATGGACATCCCACTCAGCGGTTAGCCGGAAACCTGAATATTAGCGTTGCAGGTGTAGACGGAAACGCGCTGTTACTGGGTTTGCGTCCCATTGTCGCCCTCTCTTCTGGGGCGGCTTGCAGTTCCGCCAAAATTGCTCCTTCCCACGTCCTCCAAGCGATCGGTAAGTCTGAATCTTTAGCCTATGCAGCACTTCGGTTTGGAATTGGGCATACTAATACTGTAGGTGAGATCGATCGAGTCGCCCAAGCCACGATCGAAACGATTCAAAGTCTGCGAAAGTTAGCTTTGAGATCGTGACAGTTTACAGCTATAATCGAAAGTAACTAAGAGCGATCGCCGCAAAGAAGAGCAAGCCAAGCCAATCTTCTTTAAAACTTTTCGGTAATCCAAACTGGAAGCGGTCGTCTACTGGACAAAATTTTCGTGGCTTTACGGATATACCACCACCACTACACCCAAATTGTTAAGTGTGGTGGAGTTTGAGAGAATTGGAAAATCGTCCAGTTCGCCAAGGTTGTAGCAGGCTACAAATGACAACTTTCTACCGAGAAGTTGAAACAGAAGAGACAGTAGGTATTGATGCAAGCTCTCCTCTAGCGATACGATTGCCGTTTCCCTTTTTTGAGCGGCTGTACCAACGCCGAATGTCTTGCCAACAGGCAGATATTTGAAGATCGACAGCTATACATCTGAGTTATTGGTGCGGTGCATCATTTAGCATTTAGCACACTAACCAGGTGTCAACCATCTAGCTACCGATCGGATTATTCTACCTACATCTCGCGCCAAATATTACTACATCATACCAGCAACGCTCGGCACCAGTCGATTCTCAGTGACCGGACGTGCTGCTAATTTTCGAGGAAATTGAATGCCAAAGCAAATAATTATTGCGGAGCAACACCGCATTGGTGCCGTATTTGGGGAAGACCAAATTCAAGAATTGGTAGTAGCGACCGGACAACATCAGGTCAGTGACATCTATCTTGGCATCGTCGAAAATGTGTTGCAAGGGATCGATGCTGCGTTTATCAACATCGGCGACCCGTCTCGCAATGGATTTATCCACGTTACCGATTTAGGGCCACTCAGACTCAGACGCAGTGCTGGTTCGATTACTGAATTGCTTGCGCCACAGCAGAAGGTGCTGGTGCAGATCATGAAGGAACCAACGGGCAATAAAGGGCCGCGCTTGACTGGAAATGTCAGTCTGCCAGGTCGTTATGTGGTGTTGATTCCGTTTGGCAAAGGTGTAAATCTATCCCGACGAATTCGATCTGAAGGTGAGCGCAATCGGCTCAGAGCCTTAGCGGTGCTATCCAAGCCTGCGGGCATGGGTTTATTGGTGCGGACAGAAGCTGAAGGTACCACTGAGGATGCGATTCTAGAGGATCTAGATCAACTTCAAAAGCAGTGGGAAACCGTTCAGCAAGACGCGAATACTACCCGCGCCCCAGCGTTGCTCAACCGTGATGATGACTTTATTCAGCGCGTACTCAGAGACATGTATGCCGATGATGTCAATCGCATCGTCGTAGACTCTGAGCAAGGACTCAAGCGAGTCAAACAGACGCTCCAAGGCTGGAATGATGGTCAGCTACCAACAGGAGTAGTTGTAGATCGACATCGGGAACGTCAACCAATTCTCGAATATTTTCGGGTCAACTCAGCAATTAGGGAAGCATTAAAACCCAGAGTAGACCTGCCTTCTGGCGGGTATATTATCATCGAGCCGACCGAAGCTTTGACGGTAGTTGATGTCAACTCTGGATCCTTTACTCGATCGAATACTTCCCGCGAAACAGTACTATGGACAAACTGCGAAGCTGCAACTGAAATCGCCCGCCAGATGCGACTGCGAAATATTGCAGGGGTAATCATCATCGATTTTATCGATATGGATTATCGCAAGGATCAGCTTCAAGTCCTCGAACACTTTAATAAACAGCTCAGAGTTGATAAAGCCAGACCCCAAATAGCCCAATTATCTGAGCTAGGCTTGGTAGAACTCACTCGCAAACGCCAAGGTCAAAATATCTACGAGCTGTTTGGCGAAACTTGCGCTACCTGTGGCGGCTTAGGGCATCTAGCCCACGTTCCTGGCGAAGCTGTCTATGATATCAATGGTGAAGCAGTAGCCGTTTCACTGGTTTCGACAGTACCTCAGCGCGAATATCGCGGTCGCAGCAGTAATGACAATAGCTCGGCTTCAGGTAGAAGTTTGACTAGAGGGCCACGACGGAACGATCGAACTCTACCAGACTTGCGTCAACCAATACCAACTCCTGAAGTCTGGGATGCTTTCGATCCTGACAGTGGTGAAAGTGAAGATGACTTCAACCTCGTTAATCACCCCAGCTATCAAGAGCAAAATGGAGCTGGCAAAAAACGTCGCCGCCGAGTAGGCAGAACTGAGCGGGAAGAAGTGGTGCGAAATGTGCCCCGTCCTACCACCAGTAATGATACTCCCCGCCTGCCAGTTCCGAATGGCACTGGCAATCGAGTAATC
>JANXVE010000071.1 GCA_025351825.1 Chamaesiphon sp. 341R_metabat_111
CGTAAAATTACCACCAGAGGTGTACCGCAACATTCCCGCATTATTAGAAATTTGATTGAAGGCAAGGAGCAAAAAGCCCATGTTCATCCCTTCAATAATCGGGCGCAACCCTGTCATAGCAGAACCGATCGCCATTCCCACAAAACTATTTTCGGCGATCGGCGTATCTAAAATCCGCATCTCTCCATATTTCTTATAGAGATCTTTGGTGACTTTGTACGAACCGCCGTAGTGTCCGACATCTTCACCCATCACATATACCGCTGAATCCCGCGCCATCTCTTCATCGATCGCGGCACGGAGGGCATTAAAAAATAGAGTTTCTGCCATGCTAGGTTTGCAACACTTAAATTTCTCAGATCTAACTCTAACAGAATCCGAGCCGCTAAGTAGCTAGTGAGCGGGGAAATTGAATGGGAGAGGGGGTGTAGGAGGTGTGGGAGGTGTGGGGAGTGTGATTCAGAACGGGCATTGAGTTTGAAGCGAAATTCGTTCTGATGTGTGTGGATGAATAAAACTCAATTCTCGTGCATGGAGATGTAGCCGTTCTGCATCTGCCTGACAACCGTACAACTTATCGCCCAAAATACTCACGCCTAGACCTTGAGGATCTGCTGCATGGACTCGTAATTGATGCGTCCGTCCCGTGACTGGAACAAACTCAATTCGCGTGCAGCCGTCACTTTGACCGATTACCTGAAACTTGGTCAAACTAGATTTACCCAATTCAGAGTTTACCTGCTGGCGGGGTCGATCGACAGGATCGCCCCATAGTGGCAGATCGATCGATCCTTGCTGACTTTCAACTACTCCACCCAAAATCGCTTCATAAATCTTGTCTACTTGCCGCGCCTCAAACTGTTGAATCAGATGTTGATAGGTAAGTTTATCCAGTGCAAACAATAATATCCCAGAAGTATCTCGATCGAGTCGATGCACAGAATTAACTTCTGGATATACTGCCCGCAACCGAGTCAGCACGCTATCCTGCAAATCGGATGTCCGCCCAGGCACAGACAACAATCCCCCAGGCTTATTCACCGCAATCAAATACTCATCCTCATAGATAATCTCCAGATCCAAACTCACTGGCTCCCGCGATAAACCAGCCAACATAAACCCCATCAACGGCTGACACCGCGCCTCACAAGCCCCATAAAACTCCCCCTGAATTTTTCGCTCCCGCACCCCCATGCTCCCGTACTCCCGCGCCCCCGCGCCCCCGTACTCCCCATCCCCCCACCAAAACTCCGCCAGCGCAACTGGCTTCAACCCCTGACTAGCCGCATAGTGCAGTAACTTCGGCGCGCAACAATCCCCCGTACCAGTGGGAATACCTGCGGGCATCAATTCACGCAGGGAACTAGATGTCCCCAAAAAGTTCATCAATCGATAGGCATCGTGCATCTGCGTCTGAAGTTGACGAGATCGCAGCTTGCGCCGCTGCTTCAACTCAAGGATTCGCTCTTTATTCTGGTCTAACAGCTCCTTGAGCGGCTGTAAAATTGCATTACGCTCTTGTTTTAGTCGATTGCTTTCTCGTCCATCCTGACAGCTTTGAGCGACTAGTTCGTTGAGGGCTGTAGTTAGCTCCAAGTCCTTGAGCGTAGTCTCCAATCGTTCGCGCTCTTGATGCCTAAATACTTTGCGTTGGCGATGTTCGATCGATAGTTGCTCGATTCGATCGACATATTCTACTGAGATTAATTGATATTGTGCGCGTTCTGCCGATCGATCCAAGTCAATCAATTCTTGCTTCATCATCGCTAGATCTTCTAGGGTAGCTGCTTCGTTGGCAGCCACTCGATCTCGCCCAGGAATTGGCGGCACCCAGCCAGCCACAACAGCCGCACTATTTAGCAATCCTGAAAAAGCCTTAATCGAGCAACGTTCACCAGTACTCGTCTCGACTAGTAACACACCATACATCTTCCCTTCCCGCGCAAATTGTTCGTCCTGCGCCAATTGCACCATCAAGTTGCGGGCAATTTCTTCTATCTCTTGAGTGCGTGGTAGTTGCAACAGTTCGCCACTATGGGGACAATAACCCGTGTAATAGTAAGTCGGTGTACTGTTGGTGGTGTGAGTGGGGACTGGATTTAGCACGATCTACGCTCAAATTATTTGCCACTGGGATAGTTGGAATCCTTGCCGTTTATGGCAAGGATTCATCAGTAGACCTCTTGCGTGAATCCAAAACTGTTAATATTTTGACTAGTTAATTAGAATCTACAAGTCATATTGCTAACAACTAGTAACTAACAACTAACAACTAAAACACTATGATTTGATATTCATGCAAGAGGTCTAGTAATTAGTCAGTTTTCAGGATTGAGAAATAAGCATCCTTTTCTTTACCATAGATCGGATTAAACCGTTGACTGCTATTGGTAGTAATCATATTCCCAAATTCAACCGTACCAAATAACGCCACCGTATTATTTTGGACAGCTACAGCATTTAATGTGCCACCACCTCTGGGGTTGGCAGAAAAAGCCGTCCACCGTAGTCGTTTTTTCAAGTCTGCCGATACCATCAGGAAAAACATGTCCGAACCAGTGTAAGGAGAGATCTGTTGACCATTAATCTTATTACTATCGCGTTCGGCGATCGCATACGCAGCGATGCCACCAATATAGATTTGACCTTTGGCATCGACAGCTAGGGCACCATCTTTGGCGCGAATGGTATTACCTTTTAGCCCTTTTTCAGGTGTTAAGCGGGTGAGAGTTAGCTGTCCGGCGACAACGTTACCATTACTAGCGTTGACCTTACCATAGTAGAGAATATGGTTGGAAGCCGTATTGTAGGCTGTATTGTACATATCCGTCGCCACCAGGGTGGAATTATTGACCAGATCTTTACCATTCCAGCGGTAGATTGAGTTACCGCCAGCACTTTCGCCCAGCACTACCACTTGGTCATCATTAGCAGCTACGACGCGATAGAGGCGTGAATCAGCCATATTGTTATTTTTGGGATCGCTGAGTAATTTAGCCTCAAAATCCCATGTCCGCCAGAGTTCCTTGAGATCGTTTTTAGTATCGAGAGCGTGGAGGAATGATACTTGAACTGGCTTGCCACTGTTGCGATTGGAGAAACCAACTACATAAATCCGCTGTCCTGCCGGATCGATCGCGATATCATTGACGTAAGTTCGATCGATCGCCTTCGATGCTACTTTCTTGCCATCAGCAGCGAACAGGGTGACGTTTTTGGCTCTGAGAACTGCGACTCGACCAGCAGCATCCATTGCTACCCGTGTTTGTCCGCCATCGGCGTTACCATTTCCCGATGCCAGTCCAGTCAGGCTATCTTGCCAAATCGGATTGAGATTGTCGTCTAAAACTGCCACGCCAAAATCACCGCCCACAACAATTAGGTCGCGAACTACTTGAATCCCGTCAATTCTCTGTCCGAGCGCGATTTGATTGAGAACTTGGGTGCCATCTGGTGACAGTCGGAGCAGTTTGCCTGGAGCGTTAGATTTCGCACCATTCAAAGCTCGGCTATTGCCACTAACCATTTGCATATTTGCAAAGTTGCCACCAACAAAAATATCACCATTTTTAGCAAAGGCAGTAGCCCGCGCTTCGTTATTTCCAACGCCACCCAAGTATCGAGCATTCTTGAGCGTGTGGTCTTTAGTTGCTACTAGAGGTAACGGCGGAGGCGCGGCAACTGAGGAGATCGATTGACTGACTGCAATCATCGGCATCACCGCGACAGCGATATTCAAAAGAGATCGAAAATTTAGCATGAGTCTAGTAAGCGAAAAATCGGGGGAAATCGAATCTTTTTAATTCTTTCCCAGAATATCACCGACTCCAAATATTCAACTGTGATCTAAATCGGATATTTCGCCTTTATGGACTGAGAAGTTCTCTTCCAGTCCAAAGCAATCAACTAAATTAATGGGCAATCCACTGACCATCGGTGACGATAAAAATCCCACCCATTTTCTTGAGTAGCGGTTGCATAGCAGTGGACAATTGCTCTGCCAATTCTAGCTCAGTACAGACAATCATAATATAGCTATTGGTAATCAAATCATCGCCAGAATAGCCATGTTCGCCAATTCCAGAGACATTATTGATTATCGTATAACGATCGATCGAGTTCTTTTTCAGCACCTTCAAAACAGCAGGAACTTCGAGATAGCTGACAACAATTTCAATTTTCTTAATCGGTTGTAACATTTTAAGCCCCTAACATTTTAATAGCTTGTAGATAAACTGGAATGCCAACGATGATATTGAAGGGAAATGTGATTGCTAAAGCCATTGACACATATAAACTAGGATTTGCTTCTGGAACTGTCATCCGCATTGCTGCTGGTACAGCAATATAAGAAGCACTAGCACAGAGCACTGCAAATAGTAGCGAGTCACCTTGTCCCATCCCAATAAAGTAAGCTAAAACAATCCCAATCAAAGCATTGAAAATTGGCATTAAAACGGCGAAACCAATTAAGAACATCCCCGTTTGACGTAAATCTTTAATCCTGCGTGCAGCAACCAGTCCCATGTCGAGCAGGAAGAACATTAGCGCACCATAAAAGATGTCTTTTTCAACAAACAAATGTACTTTATTCCAGCCATCCAGACCTGTTAGAAAGCCAATAATTACACTACCAATCAAGAGTAAAACCGACCCATTTAAGAAAGCTTCATGTAAGACTTCACCCCAAGAATTCTCTGTGCTTTCGTGTTCACCAGTGTCCTCCTTGGCTTCTTTTTTGTTAAAAATTCTGACCAGGATTAAACCAACGACAATCGCAGGTGACTCCATTAGTGCCAAAGCTGCTACCATATGACCACCATAGGGGATCTGAAGCTTATCGAGCAGCGAACTAGCCGTAATGAAAGTCACCGCACTAATCGAGCCATAGGTGGCTGCAATCGCCGCTGCGTTATAATTATCGAGCTTGATTTTGAGGATGAAGAAAGAGTAGACTGGCACGATCGATGCCATGAATACGGCGGCTCCCAAAGTAGCCAGGATCAGTGGACTCAATCCGCTTTGAAACAGTTCGTGCCCGCCTTTAAAACCAATTGCTACCAAGAGATAAAGCGAAAATAACTTGGGTAAGGGATTGGGAATTTCTAGATCGGATCGAACAAAAACCGCCAGCATTCCCAAGAAAAAGAACAAGACTGGCGGGTTCAAGATATTAGATAGAATTAAACTGCTATCCATTGGCTCTTTAAAATTTACTTACTCTATGTCTGTTCATTATCTAGTGGATGGTGAATGGTGGATAGTGAATAGTGGACAATGGGTAGTTAAGTTTTTTTAAGCTACAGATATGCTGTAGGGTTGGCAGTGCCCACAGGGAGGTTTCAGTCACAACCTAATCTTGTAAATAATTGTGTCTACTTGCTTAGTTGATGATTGAGAGTATTGATAAAAAAAGTGAGCATTGCCCACCCTACATTCAAACTGAATAATTAATTAAATGATTAATTATTAATTATTAACTATTAATTAATTAATCATTCCCACTCGATCGTACCTGGTGGCTTGGATGTGATATCATAAACAACCCGATTGACACCTTTTACTTCATTGACAATGCGGTTAGAAACTATCTCTAGAAATTCATAAGGAACCCGCGACCAATCGGCGGTCATTCCATCTTCACTAGATACGCAACGCAGCACAATCGGGTGAGCGTAGGTACGTTGGTCGCCCATGACACCGACACTATTTACATCGGCTAATAGCACCGCAAAAGCTTGCCAAAGCTGGTCATAAAGTCCTTGTTTATTAACTTCTTGACGGACGATCAGATCGGCATCGCGCAAGATATTCAGTCGTTCGGCAGTGACTTCGCCAATGATCCGAATTGCTAAACCTGGCCCTGGAAAAGGTTGACGTTTGACGATTTCTTCGGGCAAGCCGATCGATTTCCCCACTTTTCGCACCTCATCTTTAAATAACTTACGAAGTGGTTCAACCAGCGTAAATTGAAGATCTTTTGGTAAGCCGCCAACGTTATGATGGCTCTTGATTTTAACTGCTACTCGTTCGCCACTTTGGGGATCGACATTGGTATCCGCTGATTCAATTACGTCAGGATATAATGTCCCTTGTGCCAAATAATCAAATGGCCCCAAGCGTTTTGATTCTGATTCAAATACCCGAATAAATTCAGTCCCAATAATCTTGCGTTTGACCTCAGGATCGGTGACACCTGCCACAGCATTGATGAATCGCTCCCGTGCCATTACATACTCAACTTTGATATGAAACTGGTCTTTAAACAGTGCGACAAGACGTTCTGGCTCGAGCTTTCGCATGAACCCTTGATCGATGAACATACAAGTCAATTGGTCGCCGATCGCGCGATGCAATAAGAATGCTAATGTGGAAGAATCAACACCACCAGATAATGCTAACAATACCTTTTTGTCACCGACTTTAGCTCTTACATCTCGAATAGCTTCCTCGACAAATGCCTCTGTTGTCCAAGTTGGTTGGCAGCCACAAATATGATAGACAAAATTGCGAATTAGAGCCGTACCGCCGATCGAATGCACTACTTCTGGGTGAAACTGAACTCCATATAATTTGCGCCGATGCTCGGCGATCGCCGCACAGGGTGTATTCTCGGTATGGGCGAGTAGCTCAAATCCAGCGGGCAACTTTTCGCACGAATCGCCATGACTCATCCACATTGTCGTGCCTGCTTCCACATTTGTCAGCAGATCGGTCGGATTGTCGATCGATAGCTCGGCTTTACCATACTCAGCTTTAGCCGCCTTGACGACTTCGCCACCGAGTTGTTGTACCATCAGTTGCATCCCGTAGCAGACACCCAACACGGGAATGCCCAGATTCCAGATTTCAGGGTCGCATTGTGGGGCGAGATCGTCATAGACTGAGCTAGGGCCACCAGAGAGAATAATTCCCTTTGGATTTAACAATTTAAGCTGCGCTGCTGTAGTACGATAGGAGATAACTTCAGAATATACCTGAGTCTCGCGAATTCTTCGAGCGATTAGTTCAGAATACTGGGAGCCGAAATCCAGAATGACGACCATTTGATGATTTAAGTGTATCCCTGCTGGAATACTATCTGTAGGCTGAAGATCTACTGGCTTAGTTTCGGTTTCTGTTGTCACTACGGACTCCCTTGAAGTTGATATGTTTGGATGCGGAAACAGCCCACCATCTACATTAGTGGTGAGCAACTCTTGAATTAAAAGAGTAATATTAAAATAAGATTTAGACTGGTCAATCGAGATAATTATATTCGATTTAATCTAGCACAATTGAGCCAAAAATGTGGCTCCGATCGGGCTAGTTGCAATAACTTGCCGCTGCCTGTCGAATAATACAGAACCGACACTGACAGATTGCTGACTCTGATTATATGTGTACGTCTGGGATCGATCGTCGATTCGATCGGTCAAATAGCCATAAATTTGTTTCACCCAGATACTGCCACAGGTTCGATCGATCTCGCTCAGATACTTGAGCACATCCTCCGCCGTCGCACAGTCAAACATCCCCGCCAACTCCACTGCCGGCAAGCCCATCCGCGCCGCCGCCGCCACCAAAATCTCCAATCGCCCATCAGCTAAATGATGATGGGTATGAAAAATTCCCCCCGCTAACTTAATCAACTTGCCATGATAGCCAAATAACAATAGCTTCGGCACACCTAAGACCCCTGCCTCAGTCAATAATGGCCCCAACCAATTAGCCGTCTTAATAATTCGCTCCCGCCCAATCCCCATTCTCTGAGCCAAATCCAACCCATTCTCCCCAATACAAAACACCAGCGGCAACTCAACCTCATCCTCTTCCATCTCCCAGTTCCCCCGTTCCCCCGTCCCCCAGTCCCCCACGCCCCCGCGCCCCCGCGCCCCCTTTTCCCGCAGCTCCTCCAAACAAGCCTCCAACTGCCCAGGCGCACTCAACGGCTGCGAAATACCTGTAGTTCCCAGCAGCGATAAACCCTCAACCACCCCAAACGCAGCATTTGACGTGCGCGTTGCCAAAGCTCTCCCCTCCGGTAAAATAATCGTCACCTGAATTTTCTGTTCGGGTGCTAATAATGGGGCTAAATTCGCCTGTAATAGCTGCTGGGCATAACTATAGATTGCAGGTAGATTATCTAGATTAGACTGCTTGCCAACCCCTTCCCCGCCAAGTAGGACGATCTTTTCGACTTGGCTGGGTTCTGCCCATTCGACTACTGCCCACACTGGAGTATCGCGAGTCAAATCCAAGTTGTCACCAGGATCGCTTAAAGTAATACCGAGAGCTGTGTTTGAATTGATGAGCGCGGATTGCTCGATCGAGATTTCTACCTGTTGCGGTGGGATAATTAAATCTACGATGACGATTGGGCAAAGCCCACGCTGTGCCTGACGGCAGGCTGTCGCCAACGTGAACGATTTATCTCGATCGATAGTAGCTTGTTGGAGGCATTGTAATGCCGCGATCGCGCTAGCCGTAGCAAAAACAGGTAAAGTATATCCAGAACGCATCAGCTAAAGCAATGTAGAAGAGTCGATCGATGTTGTTTCTTGATTGGGGCTTGTCATCTGCGATTGCGATCTATAAAAATCAATCCCGCGACTCTCTGCTCTTTTTGCCATTTGATGGATAAAAGCTTTCCTTGCTTCTATACCTTCTGGAGTGTTGCGATGAGCCACCATATAGTGTGCCAACTCATCACGATTCATACTATCAAAATTTGGTTTATTCATTCTCTTGCACTAACTAATGTCCCGATTTATCGATCGAGGTTCGCTGCCACAAGTTGGAGATTTTCTACGGGCTGAAGTAGGGGCTGATGGATGGCTAAGTCGAACCAGAAAGTAGTGCCCACGCCGACAGCACTGGTGATGTTAACTTGGGTGTGATGTTTCTCGATGATATTCTGGACGATCGATAGTCCCAGTCCAGTACCTTCAAGAGTGTGGACGCGGTTTTCGACGCGGAAGAATCGATCGAAGATCGCCCGTTGATCCTCAGGATCGATGCCGATACCAGTATCGATGATTTCGACTCTAACGACAGTATTGCTGCTCTCGTCTCCAGCCTCTGGGGGCAATGAGACGCGATGAGCGCGGATTGTGACCTTTCCATCTGCTTTGGTGAATTTGAGGGCGTTGCCGACCAAATTTGCCAGCACTTGGAGGATCAGATCGTAGTTACCAAAGATGTCTGGCAGTTCGGGTTCGATATCCTGACAGAGTTCGATCCCTTTATCTTTGGCGTTGAGCTGGTAGGTACGCAGGGTTTGTTCGATCGATCGAGCCAGTTCAACAGCACCAAACGCATAAGTGTGAGAAGACTCTAACTTGGACAAATCTAAGACATCATTTACTAGTCTTGTCAGCCTGTCTGTTTCTCGATTAGCTGTATCGAGAAATTCGTTGCGTTCCTCTTGGGTGAGTTCATCACCATACTCATGCAGCGTTTCAATAAATGACTTGATATTAAATAATGGTGTTCTCAACTCGTGCGAGACATTGCTGATAAATTGACTTTTTGCTTCATTCAATTCTACTTCACGAGTGATATCCTGAATGGTCATCGCGATCGCCCGCACATTCTCCTTGACTGGATCGACTACGCTAGTAATTAACACTCTGACAGTGCGATGGATCGGCTGACTGAGGGTAATCCGAAACTCTTCGCCTTCAATCTTCCCAGCCGCCACTTGACACAGGGGACGAGTGATTTCGGCGGAAACACTCCCAGGTAAAACATGTAGAATATTTGTCTTGTCTAAGTCGAGATGATCCCACCCAAAAAAGCGACGAGCGTTAGGATTTGCTAAGACGATCTGGAGATTATTATCGATTAAGATTGCGCCATCGGCGATCGTTGTAACGAGTGTTTCTAGCTTGGCTTTCTCTGCTGTTAACTCATCGACATTTTGCTCTTCAAATATCTCTAGCTTTTCAGCCATTATATTAAAACTTTCAATCAACTCGCCCAGTTCACCACCTAGTGGTAAATCGATCCGTTGCTTAAAATTACCAGAGGCAATATTTTGCACGCCAGAAAGCAATTCCTTAATCGGTTTGGTAATTTGGAGGGCATTAAATACCGCACCCAACAATACCATCACCCAAATCGAGACAAATACAGCAATCGTCACATCCCTAGTCAATCCAGTGGACGCAACTAGAGTAGGATTGGGATTGATCCCGATCGCGAGTGTACCAAGAAACTTGTCTTCACGATCGATCGATACAAATACATCGGTTACTACTCCTTCAGGAGTCTGATGTTGACGTACCAACGGTAAATTGTCTTTCTTACCATTGGTATCAGGTAAATGAATCCGCCGCTCGATCATCAGTGAGTTTTGGACTTCTGACTCAGAAAAAGGAATACCCAGTCGAATATTACCCGTGTCATCAGCATAGAGAATGTAACGGAGGCTAGATGTGCTGTGATAAAACCGATTGGCAAATTTGGCGACGCTAGTTAAGTCGTTTTCGGCTAGCTGCGGAGCCATATTCGCCGCTAATAGTAAGCCTAAATCTCGCCCAAAGCGAGTATCATTAATCCGCGCATCTGCTTGAATCGTATTTACCGCCCAAAAAGTGCAGCCACTAACAATTAGCGACACCACCAATGTGGCTGCTCCCATCAGTTTGGTTTGAAGTGTGAACTCCATCCACCAATGGCGAATGATGTCGCGCAATTTGTCGAACATGGCTAGCAAGATGTGAGTTTATCCACTTGGAAGTGTCAATTATGTCTTCTCCCCTACTATAACAGCGATCACCTAACGGTAGGCTATGCCAACGCTCTGATGACTGGAAGATTAGAAAGGGTGCATCATCCCGCAGAGATAACACACCCTAAAACCCAGAGCCTAGCCTTCTTTTTCAGCCAAGCTCAAACCAGCCGCGAATTCTTCACCATGCTCGTTGATATCCAAGCCTTGGTATTCAGCTTCAGGTTTGACACGGAGATCCATAACCAGGCTCAGAACTTTAATGATGACAAATGTACCAGCCGCTGCGATCGCATAGGTAATCACTGTCGCAATCATCTGTTTGCCGAGTAAGTCCACACCGCCGCCATAAAGCAGCCCATCAGCACCAGCAGAGTTGACAGTTTTAGTTGCAAAGATACCAGTTAGCAAACCACCAACGGTACCACCGACACCGTGAACGGGAAATGTATCGAGAGAATCATCAAACTGTAACTTAGCTCTAATGCTGACGGCAAAGAAGCAGCAAAGGGCGGTAATAGAGCCAATCAGAATCGCACTGAGCGGAGTCACAAAACCAGCAGCAGGGGTAATCCCAACTAAACCCGCTAAGAAACCACTGGCAATCCCAACTGCCGTAGGTTTTGTCCGTAGGTTCCATTCTAGGATCATCCACATTAGACCACCCGCGCAGCTAGCAACAGCAGTTGCCACAAACGCCACAACAGATAGACCATTTGCACCGAGCGCGCTACCACCATTGAAGCCAAACCAGCCGAAGAAGAGCAGTCCGATCCCCAACAGCACGTACGGCACATTGTGCGGTGCTGCGGGTTGATTGGGATAAGTTCTGCGGGAGCCGATCATCCAAGCTGCGACTACAGCCGAAACACCAGAGCTAATATGGACGACTGTACCGCCTGCAAAATCTAGCGCGCCGATATTTACGCCCAGAAAACCTTTGCCCCAAACCATGTGCGCGAGGGGAGCATAAATTACTGTAGACCAAACGATCGTGAACCAGAAATAAGCTTTGAAGCTCATCCGTTCGACAATTGCTCCAGAAATCAAAGCTGGTGTGATGATGGCAAACATCATCTGATACACCATAAATAATTGGTGGGGAATTGTCGGTGCATAGCCAACTGGATCTGGTTTGTCAAAGGCAACTTTATCTAGCCCAAACCAATTTAAGTTGCCAAAAAATGGATTGGTAATCACTTCTTTGATGGTGCCATCTGCGGCACGTACAACCGAGTCCGGTGAAAAGGCAATACTATAACCCCAGAGAATCCAAGTAACTCCGACAATCGCCATTAATACCAGACTCATCATCATGGTATTTAGGACGTTCCTAGAACGAACCAAACCACCATAGAAAAATGCTAGTCCTGGAGTCATCAGCAGTACCAATGCCGACGACATCAGCATCCAAGCTGTATCACCAGTATTGATCCCATCCAGATCCATTGTGGGTGTTTTTACTGGATCTGCCAGCGCATTATCCATCAGTGGGCCGCTGAGAACCCACAAAGCCATCAAACATACAATCAGAATTTTTTTGAACACTCGTTCTATTCCTTACGCCAGAGTATTTGAATTAGAAAATTTATGTATCGTTGTGGAACAATTTTGTGTTTGAAGATACTAAAATTCTGTATAACAAGATACCTTGTTCTAGACTTAGGCATTATCTATTAATACAAAATATTAACAAAGTATTTTTGTAGTGTCAGCCGCATTGCTGAGGTTCCAATTAAGGCTGTTTGATTCCCAAATAATCGAGATACCCAATCGTCTCTAACCTGGATTGTTTTGCTAGCACCATTTCTTTGAGACTCTGGCGATAGCTGACGACTTTGGCTAGTAATGCGGGATCTTGAGTCGCCAGGATTTGAACTGCCAGTAGTCCAGCATTTGTAGCATTGCCGATCGATACCGTCGCAACGGGGATACCTGCGGGCATCTGGACGATCGAGTACAGTGAATCGACTCCCTGCAATGCTTTGGTTTGGATCGGTACGCCAATGACGGGTAGGGGAGTCAGGGACGCGACCATTCCTGGCAAATGAGCCGCACCACCCGCTCCGGCAATGATTACCTTTAAGCCCCGTTGGTGCGCTGTTTGGGCATATTCTACCATCCGTTCTGGGGTCCGATGGGCTGAGACAATCGCTACTTCATGCGGCACCGCAAATTGCTCGCAGATTTCGATCGCGGCTTTCATCGTGGGCAAATCAGAATCACTGCCCATGATGATGCCGATTAATGTTGCTGTCATGGGATTATAGCTAGGATAAATTGTTATCTATAACCTAGCATCTCATCCCGATGAAAAATTGCAAAATTACTAATGCTCAAATCCCTGGATCTGCTGGTTTGCAGGAAGTTGAGATTCGCGACGAACGAATTGTGGGGATTGGTAAATCTCTGACAGCGATAGATTTACCAATCTTAGATGTTGAGGGCGATTGGATTTCTTTGGGTGGGGTGGATGTGCAGATTAATGGGGCATTGGGATTGGCGTTTCCCGATGTGACAATTGAGGATTTCGACAGACTGACAGCGATCTGTGATTTTTTGTGGGCACAAGGTGTGAATGAATTTTTACCGACGATTGTCACTACTTCGATCGAGAATATTCATCGATCGCTCGCTGTTTTTAGTAAGTTTATCGCCCAGCAGTCATCTAATACTGCCCAAATATTGGGCGTACATCTCGAAGGGCCATTTCTCAATCCCCAAAAGCGAGGTGCTCATCCTGTTGAATATTTGCTATCTTTGACGATCGATAATATTACAATAATCCTCAATAAATATACTGAGATAGTTAAGGCGATCACCCTTGCTCCTGAATTAGACCAAACAGGCATGGTAATTCCCCATTTACAGTCTCTGGGTATTATTGTCAGTCTGGGGCACTCACAGGCGAATTTTGCCCAAGCTGAGAGTGCATTCACCGCTGGAGCATCAATGGTGACTCATGCCTTTAATGCCATGCCAGGATTGCATCATCGAGAGCCAGGATTATTGGGTGCGGCTTTGACGCAATCTCATGTCCAGTGCGGGTTTATTGCTGATGGGCAGCACGTTCATCCGGCGATGCTGAAGGTGCTACTACGAGCGGGTGAGTATAGCAAGGGTCTATTTCTGGTGAGTGATGCTCTATCGCCATTGGGTTTACCAGATGGTAAATATCCCTGGGACACGCGCGAGATCGAAGTAATTAATGGCACGGCTAGATTACCAGATGGGACACTTTCTGGCACGACTCGATCGCTATTAGTTGGAGTGCAAAATTTAGTCCAATGGGGAATTTGTGATGTGGGTAATGCGATCGCTCTAGCAACTATTGCCCCGCGACAAGCACTAATTCTTCCAGTAGATAGGAAGGATCTGGCGAATATTTATGTGGGACAAGTGGCTAACTTATTGAGATGGAAATCGCATGAAAACCAATTAAGTTGGGAAAGGATCTAAAATTATCATGCTGCTAAAAACCCGACTTTTTTGGAAAAGTCGGGTTTTTGATTCTCCAGAGATATTTTATATGAATATTTGCTCGTAATCAGTCGATCGAACAATCTTCATCCCCGCATCTGCAAACTTCTGATAAGCAGCATCAGCTTGAGCGGTATAGTCAACAACACCAGGAATCACAACAGGCGAAGTGCAATCTGCCAAGAGATAAACTTTCTCTGCTAACGCTGGATCGATCGCGTTAATCTCTACAAGTAAATCATTGACTGTCCAAGCGACACAATGACTCTGGGCTTGTCCAGCAATAATCAACTTATCTGAAGATAACAACTGCTGAATCAAACCATCATTTTTACAGCAATTCGTTGGCGGAGCCTCTCTGTCAAGAGAATCGCCAAATTGGTTTGTAAAAACCTCTGGAGCCAAAGCTGAATAATTTTCAGTTAAAGTGCGATCTCCCTTAATCGAAAAACTCGCCTGACTGCTGCGGGCAATCCCATGAAAGAAGATCGCCTCCTCTACCGCAGGGACTAAAGCGTGTCCGATCCCTCCCAGCATCGCATGATATGGCCAAATCAGGAGCGGATATTTACCCCCATCGCTCAACTGCTGGACATAATGCAGCGCATACGCTTGAAGCTGCTCTGGAGCCTCATTACTAAATTCAAGATTGACCCGCCATTTCCCTGATTTTACGTCCTCAGGCGAGATTGTCGTCACTGCTGGCTGGGGATGTTCGCCCCGCTCATCGATCCAGAAAATTGGGTGAAAAATCTGGTGGAGGTGATGAGTGTCTAATGTAGCGATGATTTGGTCAATTTTACCTAAACTACGGTAGATAAACTCACACAGCCGAATGTTATCCTCGATCGCCCCCCGTCCACTTCTACCACCGACAAACAGCTCAAATTCTGGTAAGCAGAACGTGTTTTGCACATCGATTAACAATAGTTTAATATTGCTCTGTGTTTGGGATGTGGGGATAAGCTGATGCTGTTTTGTCCACGATCTGGCTGCACTCGATCGATCTTGATATGGGACACGCCAAATCTCGCCGACTGTATCCGATCGAAAGTGCTGGGGGATTGGTAGCTGAGTCATATGTAGTAATTATAAATTAATCTATTAAGATAATTATAGTAATTTTTACTATATATGGCAATCCGTATAACTATGGATGTTCCGTAGATTTATTCAGTGCTATGGCGAAGATTTGAGGGTGCCCTTCATGGGTACCCTCAAATCTATGCTTGGCAATAATATTTTTGTGCTAGTACAGGATGTGCGTCTAATCAACAGCCCTAATTGCCAAACCAGTATCTCGATCGAACAAATGAACTTTATCGATCGCAACTGACAGCCAGACATCCTCACCAACTGTAACTAATTTATCTGGTGTAACTCGAACCTGAACCGTCAGATCTGCTTGTTCTAAATCCTGAACTTTGACAGCAATATAAGTATCATTTCCCAATGCTTCTACCGTCTCAACAATGCCGTGAAAATTCTTGGTTGCAGGTAAACCGAGGGTGAGATGTTCGGGACGAATACCGATCGAGATCGATCGATTGATATACTGATTTAATACTGGCTCCCATTCTGCTGCGAGGGTAATCCGAAATTGATTATTGCCGATCGATAGTGGTGATTTCACCTGCACGGGAATCAAATTCATCGGCGGCGAACCAATAAATTGAGCGACAAAAAGATTGGCTGGATGATTGTAGATCTCTAGTGGGGTATCGACTTGCTGGATTTGCCCTTGATTCATGACGGCAATGCGATCGCCCATTGTCATCGCTTCAGTTTGATCGTGGGTGACATAGATAGTTGTCGTACCCAATTGACGCTGCAATTTGACAATTTGAGTTCGAGTTTCCGCTCGTAATTTAGCATCAAGATTTGATAATGGTTCATCCATTAAAAATACCCGAGCATCGCGCGCGATCGCTCTACCTAGTGCTACTCGTTGTTTTTGCCCACCAGAAAGCTGCTTGGGAAATCTATTTAATAAACCTTCAATTTGCAGCATTTGAGCAACTTGATGAACCTTCTGAGCGATGATCTTTTCACGCGCTGAAATATAGCGAAACCCACGGGGGAATCCTCTAGTAATTTCGACCAAAAAATTCTCTACTTGTGGTGGTAAACCATCTGCTTTGGGAGCCAAAGCTGAAGTATCCAAAGATTGACTCCGCCGCAACCCAAACGCAATATTGTCATACACCCGCATGTGTGGATAGAGAGCGTAGCTTTGGAATACCATCGCAATATCTCGTTCCTTCGGCGGCAAATCATTTACCACCGTTTCCCCAATGCTGATGTTTCCCGCAGTCAGTGTCTCTAACCCCGCAATTAGCCGCAGCAAGGTACTCTTCCCACAACCGGATGCGCCGACTAGCACCATGAACTCACCATTGTTTATCGTCAAATTTACCCGCCGAAGGACGCTTTCTGGCACGGTAGGATCTGCTGACTTGGATTTGCTCTTACTATTGGCAGTAGGAGAATAACTTTTGTAGATATTTTCGAGAATAACTTGAGCCACGGTAGATCGCTGTCAATTTTGCGAGAGTCTTTATCTTCCCACACTATCGCAAATAGCTTCGAGAAATGGAATAATGGTGCGAGTTATTGGGGACTGAGCGATGAAAAATATTCGATTTAGATGGTTTAGCTTGGCTCTTGCGGTGGGATTAGCCTGTTGGATTGGCTGGAGTGATGGCGCAACTGTCGCACAGCCACAATTTTTGGCACCAACAGTAGTGATAGTTCCAGATATTCTTGTCGCTCAGGCACCAACCGAGGTACCAGCAAATGTCGATAACTCGAAATTAAGCGAAGCCGATCTGTTGAAGCTAACCCCGATTAAACTACCCATCAAAGTATCGATTGGGCTATATGTAAGCAATCTTGCAGAACTCGATCAAACCTCCGAAACCTTTGATGCGGCTGGATATTTGATGTATAGCTGGCGCGATTCCCGATTGGCTTACAAACCCCAGCAAAATGAATCTAGTAGAGGATCTAGTCTAGACAAAATTTGGAATCCAGCGATCGAGATGGTCAATTTTAAATCTTCGACGAATTCAGATACATCTGTAGATATTTTGCCAGATGGTACGGTACTAGCGCAAGAGCGATTTGCCAAAACACTTTCTTCTGGCTTAACATTGCAGAAATTTCCATTCGATCGACAATCATTGCAAGTTGTAATAGAATCACTAAAATATGACGATCGAACCGTCGAACTAGTGGTAGATTCTCCTAAAATTAGCATTGGCACAGATAGCTTTGTTGCTCTCTCTGAGTGGCGAATCGGGGCAGTTACAGGTACAAATGGTAAATCTTTCTTTCCACCAGAAAATCAGTATTACTCACGGATAACAGTTCAAGTTCCAGTAACTCGCAACTATGGATTTTATGTGCTCAAGGTGATGCTGCCGCTGCTGCTGATTACGATCGCTTCCTGGTCAGTATTTTGGATCGATCCACGAGAGTTTTCTACTCAAATTGGGATTGCTTTCACCAATCTATTGACGGTGGTTGCATTATTACTAGTAATCAATGATACATTGCCTCATGTCAACTATCTCACCATGATGGATGGGTTTACAATGATCTGTTTTTTGACCATCCTTGTGGCAATTTTAGTACTGATTATCGCCCATCGATCGACCACCAAAGATAATCATCACCGCGCCCACAAGGTTCAAATATTAGCTCGATCGATCGTTCCTATTGGTTTTGTATTGTCGAACTTATTTTTGGTTGCGAGTATGAACTTTACATGAAGATAATTCGTGTAATGCCGGAGGATATTTTCTGATAATTATATTTCTAATGTAGGCTTCTCTAATATTTTAAAGCATCGTACTAAAATCAACTGTCGATTGTCTAGCGTAGATACCCTCTCCATTCTAACTAAATTGTTGCGAGAATTGAGTGTTTCTATGAGTTTGCGTCCCACTATTTCAGCAAGTAAAACTGGAACTGCATTACCAATTTGTTTCATCACTTCTCCCCAAACACCCTTAATGACAAAATCATCGGGGAAAGTTTGGAGTCTTTTTGCCTCAAGAACAGTTAAATAACGAACAGTACAATCTGGAAAGCGAATCATATTTTCGCCACCAGGAACACCATGATCTCCAGCTTTAATTGTTTTTGCAGGTGCATCTAATATACTCCCTGTATGTCCTGGATAAATCCTCGCGCCATCATGAAACAGATGATCTTTGATGCCATGATTAGATTGTGGATCTGGCAAATTACTTAAAGCATCTCGAACTGTTTGCCAAGGCATCAACACTGGCTCAAACTTTCCATATTTCTCAGTAAGTTTGAACATTTTAGCTTCAATTAATCGATCTATCGATGGACGTTCTGATTTGCATATTTCATGACGCTCCCAATACTCTTTAGTAACATACATATCCCAAAATAATCTATCTGCTGAATGTGTTTCTGCTGGAAATGTCCACTCACGATCGAGATCCGACCTGATGCCAACAATTATTACCCGATCGCGATTTTGGGGTACGCCATAATTTGCTGCATTAATTAGCTTAAACTGGACATTATATTTAGTGCCTGAATAAGATAACTTACTTATTCTGCGAAGCTCATCTAGATGTTGTTGCCAATCTGAATCTACTTCTACATCAAAACTAGGATAAGTCAACCGCAGCAAAATATACTCGAAGTAATCGGCAAATGTTTGGCGGAGTAAACCTTTGACATTTTCAAAGATAAAAGCTTTTGGTTTCAGCCTTTCGATCGCGTGAATTGCCAATGGAAACATATCACGTTTATCTCGATCTGCCTGATGTTTGCCACCGAGTGAGAATGGTTGACATGGCGGCCCACCTGCGACAAGATCGATATTAGTTAATGTTTCTAGATCGAAGTCTCGGATATCTCCAAAGAAAACTTTTCCAGTATCGAAGTTCTCACACAGTGAGGCACAAGCATGTTTATTATTTTCTACAAGTGCGGCATGTTTAAATCCTGCTAATTCCAGACCTTTAGCTAAACCACCCGCACCTGAAAATAGTTCGAGGGAATTCATAATTGTTCACCGATGCTTTGAAAATGTCGATCGATATTAGCAATAACGATACTTTCCTCTTTGGGTATACCATTGCAACGCTCTGCCCAAATTCTGCCTGGATGAATTACATCCCAATCAGATTTTGCTTGCCCGTATCGCCCTTTGCCAGGATCGTGATTTCCAAATCCATCTAGAGCGACATTCCACAGCGGTTGACTTAACTTAATCAAAGCTGCCTCAATCGTGCTAATCATGTCAGAACTTTCATCTTCAAAAATCACAAAACGGCACCTGAATTCTGCAAGATCCAAATCTGCACCGAGTGTAATATTTCGGCTATGTTCTTTCAGGCGGTTGCACAGTTCGCGAGACTGGTTGATTGTACTGTCTGATATTCGAGATTGTCGCCATCCTTTAGGGACAGCTTTGCCAACGTAGATGGGATAGTTGTAAGCAAGCCGATTTAGCTCTGCATACCTGTAATAATGAGTATTATGACCTGTGTAGTAGAGCGCATAAACTCCTGTTCCTAGAAAGGCTTCAGCGTGTGGCAGGGTGTGAACGGGCGTACCATTAAAGAATCTGACTGCATCTTTGACAAGTTCGACAAATGCTTCGCTTTTATATATATGCTTCTTTCGATCGAACTTAGTGGACTTCATTGCTACAGAACTTCTTTTAACCTACTGATAACATAATATAGGATTCAGTCCAGATCTCGATCGACTCCTCACAATTTTGGTAGTGGTAGGGGCAATTCATGAATTGCCCCTACCACTACCAAAATTGTGAGGAGTCGATCGAGATCTGGACTGAATCCT
>JANXVE010000085.1 GCA_025351825.1 Chamaesiphon sp. 341R_metabat_111
CCAACTTGTGAGATCTGCCAAAACTCCCAGCGTGACGACCACACAATCTGTGTGGTTGCTGATTCCCGCGATGTGATTGCC
This sequence comes from Chamaesiphon sp. 341R_metabat_111, assembly GCA_025351825.1. Lineage (GTDB taxonomy): Bacteria > Cyanobacteriota > Cyanobacteriia > Cyanobacteriales > Chamaesiphonaceae > Chamaesiphon. Next base: position 82 of record JANXVE010000085.1, read on the forward strand.
TTAGAGAGAACACGAGAATATCACGGCAAATACCACGTCTTAGGTGGTGTAATCTCCCCAATGGACGGTATTGGGCCAGAACAGCTAAATATTTCATCCCTATTACAGCGAATCAATCGCCAAGCTGTCAAAGAAGTAATCGTCGCTGTCAGCCCAACGGTTGAAGGAGAAACTACGACGCTCTATTTAGGTAGACTAATCTCGCCATTAACCAAAGTAACCAGAATCGCCTTCGGGCTACCGATGGGTGGCGATCTTGAATATGCCGATGAAATTACCTTGGCGCGGGCGTTGGAAGGTAGACGGGAAATTGATTAGTTAGTGGTTTAGTGGTTTAGTGGTTTAGCAATGGATGGGCTGCGCCCACGAGCTAGGTTTAGGCTGCTGTTGCTATGAGTAAGTTTAGGTCGAGAACTAGGGCGGAGCGGGCATCTTGCTAAACCACTAATCACCAAACCACCAATTACTAAGCTGCAAATTTCTTCTTAATCAACACAATTAATTGACCCAATTGTTTTTTCAAGGTATCAACTTCGGTTTCGAGTTGAATTACTTTCTCGATCGTGGGTTGATGTGAGGTACCTTTAACTTGTTGGAAAGCTTCAAATTTAGCTGCTAAATCTTGAATTTCCGCACGCTGGGACTGACTAGCCGCCAATATTTGCGCCTGTAGCTCTTGAATCTCGGTGCTGTGAGCTGCTTGGATTTGAGCAATTTGAGCTTGCAACTGAGCGATCTCTTCGTTACTAACTCGATCGTCACCACCAATGGAGACAGATCCAGGGAGTTCAGCCACACGGGGACGCGCCTTGCGAACTTTGACCATTGCGACGCGAATGGCTTCAGCGAGGACGACTCGATCGAATGGCTTCTCGATAAATTCAAAAAATTCAAACGGTTCGGAAATCTTACTAGTGACTTCCTCTTTTTTTCCCGACATCAATACCAAGGGAATTTTCTGATAGTCAGGATTGGACTGAATCTGTTGAAACACATCCCAGCCGCTCATTTTAGGTAGAATAAAATCTAGCATGATTAGGGATGGACGTTCTTTTTCGATAAAGTCGATCCCTTCCAATCCGTCTTTTGCTTCAATTACCTCAAAGTCACCTTCGGGCAGCATATCGCGCACGGTTTTCCGAATCACGCGACTATCATCGATTACCAAGATTTTGTTAGTTGACACACTCGACTCCTTGTTGTCTTTATACGCACGAAGGCTTTGTCACTCATCAGTTACCCCCTATATCTCTAATTATGCCCACATCTCCTTCGGAACTTGCTGTTTGGCGCGCCGAAATTCAATCTTTACCACCGTGGCTGCGAAGATCGATCGGTACAGCCAGCGAATTGTCTACAGTTCAGCAGATCGTCAAACAGCGTCAAATCCATACTATCTGCGAGGAAGGGCGTTGTCCAAATCGGGCGGAATGCTATAGCCAAAAGACCGCGACTTTCTTATTAATGGGGCCAATTTGCACTCGGAGCTGCGGCTTTTGTCAAGTAGATAAAGGTCATGCGCCGATGCCTTTAGATGCTCGGGAACCCCAAAAGGTAGCAGAAGCTGTCCAATTGCTAGGACTCAGATATGTGGTGCTAACAGCCGTTGCGCGAGATGATTTAGCGGATGGTGGCGCAGGTGGATTTGTCGAGACGATCGAAGCAATTCGCCAACTCAATCCCGATACTCAAATCGAAGTCCTCACTCCCGATTTTTGGAGCGGTAAGGATGCCGTCCAGCAACAGCAAGCCAGAGTTGCCGCCGTAGTTGCCGTCAAACCTGCCTGCTACAACCATAATGTCGAAACAGTAGCCAGACTCCAAGATCGAGTCCGTCGCGGGGCAAAATACCGTCGATCGCTAGATGTGCTCAGTCATGTCAAAGCCCTCGATCCAACCATTCCCACCAAGTCAGGCTTGATGCTCGGACATGGTGAAACTGAAGCCGAAATTATTGAGACACTAAAGGATTTGAGATCGATCGATTGCGATCGAGTAACTCTAGGACAATACATGCGCCCATCTCTAGAACACTTACCAGTAGTCAAATATTGGACTCCAGCCGAGTTCGACAGATTAGGCGAAATCGCCACCGAACTGGGCTTTGGACACGTTCGATCGGGGCCATTGGTGCGAAGTTCTTATCATGCGGGGGAGTAGGGTTGGGGTGGGGAGGATGGGGGGTGTGGGAGGTGTGGGAGGTATAGGAGGTAATAAGATACTTGCGTTCTTACTCTTTCCCCCCACACTCCCCACCCATCCCACACTCCCCATCCTCTGCTCCCCCATATCCTACTTATAAAGAGCCTGTCGATCGAATCCCGCTTTGTCGAGAAATTTATAGGCGATTTGTAACCGTTGTTCGGCAATAATTGCGCGGCTTTCTAGTTCTTTGAATTTGGCTTCAGTCTCCTGATTCAATTTGGCTTGAGCCTTTAGCTTCTCTTCCAGTTCACCGATTATCAGCATCACCCGATCTGGATCGACTTTTAACTGCTTTTCCTGAATTTTCTTGGCTAAATCTGAGGAGATAGATTGGGAATAAGGGCGATCTTCGACTTTACTAAAAACTGGCTCAAATGACTGTGAGACAGGAGATCGATCGTCAGTTACGATCGGTGATTGATTGCTTTGTGCTAGCCACAGTACCTTGTTATCACGCTTGAGCGCGAGTTGACCAGCGATCGTTTTAATTGTGAACGTACCTGCATTTACCACAATGCCTTGGACTGGATACCAGTTATCTTTGAAATTGACCAAGATATCCATGTTAAACCGCTGTTTATTTTGGAATCTTTCAGTCGGCCACCATTTTTTCCACAGAATTGATGGATCGGTATAAGAGATTTTATAACCAGCAGGTGTGACATAATGCTTGTATTCAATAAATCCAGCTCGATTCGCATCACCAATTAGCACAAAGTCTCGATCGAGCAAACATTGGTCAATTAGTTTTAGAAATGGTGAACTGTGTTTGATAATTACAGTTGTTGGCTTAGTCTGTAAATACATAATAGCGATCGCATCACTACTGCGCGTTAGCAGTTGGGACACACCACCATTGACTTCCAGCCGGAGATTGGTACTTGCTAAAAGTTGATTACTACCTTGGGCAAATTTCTCTACTAGCTTAGTATCATCTAGCTCAAATATATTTGATTTTGTCGATAGTTCGCTAATCATATTAATTAATATAAAATTTGAGAAAGTGAGTAAATCAGTAGAATTGCCTGATTGCTAGTAGTTTGCAAAGCTGGATATATCCAAGGATGAGCATTTGTTCACCAGCTAGGATCTTCGTAGAGATTAAGCCCTAGATCGGAATACTCCCTAATCTAAGAGTACCCATCTCGATCGACTTAAATCGCTAATCGTCTGAATATCCAGCACAATAACCACCGAATACGCCAATCATAGCCAACGACTTAATTGATTCGTATCCGACAAATGTATGAGGTTTAAGGTTGGTTAAATATCTCTATCCCAGAACTTCGCCCACAGTCAATCTCATGCCATTGACTAAATCTGAACCAGATTGGGGACGCTTACCTGCCAATTGAACTTCGCGCAGCAGCAGACAGCCAGAGCCAGTTTGAATAATTGGGCCGAAACCTTTAACGATTTTGACGATCGAACCAGGTACACTCAGGCTAAGGTCTAGACTAGCTACTTCAGGTACTAACTTCTGAATTTCTGGGAGTAGGTCAGCTTGAAACTCAGGTGATAATGGAAGTGTAGTCAGGATTTTGAGCGGCTGTGCGCGAAAGGTAGCGACACAATTGGGATAGAAGCCTCTGATTTGATTATGCAGTGAAATGTTCGATCGAGTCCAGTCGATTAGGTACTCTGATTTCTGAATCGGTGGTGCCGCAATTGTGTCCAGATGCGCCTGGGGAATGGGTGTAATTCGATCGAGGTTCAGAATTGTCTCAACTAGTAAATCGGCACCTGCAAGAGCTAGTTTTGCTGCCAATTCGTCAGCATTATCGCTTAGATTTACCTGAGTTTCGTACTTGAGCAACATCGCCCCCGTATCCATCCCTGCATCCATCAGCATGGTGGTAATACCTGTAACTGTTACCCCATCAGTCAAGCAGCGTTGAATCGGAGCCGCGCCGCGATACAGGGGCAAAAGTGATCCGTGAACGTTGACACATCCTGATTTCGGTAAGTCTAGAATTTCTTGAGACAATATCTGCCCGTAAGCTACCACTACAAATATATCTGCACTGAGAGCGCGGAGGGACTCGATCGTTTCAGGATCTTTTTTAATCCGTGCGGGTTGCCAAACTGGAAGCTGATGCTTTGTCGCCAGTTCTTTAATCGGCGACGGTACTAATTGACTTCCTCTGCCCCGCTTTTTATCTGGCTGCGTCACCACTCCAACTACCTCAAATGCTGGGTTGGCTAGGAGTTTTTCTAGGGTGGGAATGGCAAAGTTGGGTGTACCAAAGAAGATGATTCGCATAGGGGTTGGGATACCGTAAACCTAATACTAAAAGTCAATTTGATTAGATGCGGAGATCTGTACCCCACCCTAGCCCTCCCCTTAGAAAGGGGAGGGGACAAGAATCGCACTTTTCAAAGGGAAATTCGCCCCATACATTGAGTTGACTACAGTCAAAGAGAACCTAGCTCCTCCCCTTAGAAAGGGGAGGTTGGGTGGGGTATAGATCTCCGCTTCCCATCAAATGAATTTGTTGATGCGGAGATCTATACCCCTATTTAACAGCAACTCGTTGCTCTAAACTTGCTTGCAACATCGGTGTCTTACTCACTGAGTCATTAGCAATCGTAAATAATGGATTCGATAGGATACCTGCGAGTGTTGTCGCCACCAAAGTCAGCAAGGTAGCTACTTGCAGAGATCGCATTCCTGGTAAATTCCAATTTGTCACAGGGTAGTTTTTGACCACATCCGACATCTCCTGCGGTTCTTTGACTACCATCATCTTGACGACGCGGAGGTAGTAGTAGATTGATACAACGCTGGTAACTAGAGCGAGTAATACCAACCCATAAGCACCAGCTTTCCAGCCAGCCCAGAAGATGTAGATTTTGCCAAAGAAGCCAGCTAATGGTGGAATTCCGCCCAGTGACAGGAGACAAATACTTAAAGCCAGCGTGAGGAAGGGATCTTTTTGATATAAACCAGCATAGTCGCTAATCCGATCGGTACCTGTGCGTAGTGAGAACAGAATGACGCAGGTAAAGGCTCCCAAGTTCATGAACAGATAGACAAACAGGTAAAACACCATGCTGGCATAACCAGTATCAGTACCGATTACCATCCCAATCATCACAAATCCAGCTTGCGCGATCGAGGAATATGCTAGCATCCGCTTCATACTCGTCTGCGCTAGAGCCACAATGTTTCCCAGCACCATACTCAAGACAGCTAGGGCGGTAAAGACAAAGTGCCATTCGGCGATTACCTGTGGGAACGCTGTAACTAGTAAGCGAATCGCCATCGCAAATCCAGCCGCTTTGGAGCCAACAGACAAGAACGCTACTACCGGAGTCGGTGAACCTTCGTAGACATCAGGAGTCCACTGGTGAAATGGTACCGCCGAGATTTTGAACGCAATCCCTGCAATCACAAATACCAATGAGACAATCAAGCCCAAGGATAAGTTACCAGTAGAACTAGCAATCCCCGCCGCGATTTCCGGCAACGTGGTTTCGCCACCAGACAATCCATACAGTAGCGAGATGCCATAGAGGAATACCGCTGAACTCGACGCGCCGATTAATAGATACTTGAGGGCTGCTTCATTCGATCGAGGATCCCGTTTCATATACCCAGTCATCAGGTAGGATGAGATACTCAGGGTTTCCAGCGACACAAAAATCGTCACCAGCTCAGTCGCCCCAGATAGTAACATTCCCCCTAAGGTAGCTGTCAGCAAAATCATCACAAACTCAGCCAAAGCTGTACCCGTCTGCTCGACATAGCTCACCGACATCAAAATTGTCACCGCCGCAGCGAGGACAATAATTCCCCGAAATACCACACTCAAAGGATCGCTACTAAACGCGCCAAAGAATGACACGGGATTGGGATTATCCCACTGTAATACTAGCGCGGCGATCGATACCAACAGTCCACCCACTGCGATGTAACAAAGATTTCGCGCACCAGCACGCCCAACAATCAAATCGCCAATCAGAACAACCAGTAAAGTAATAACAACAATTCCTTCTGGTAGAATCGCCCCAGCATTTAGCTGAGTAACTAAACTATTAAAATCCATAGATATTTAACTATATATATTAAAAACCGATCATCACTCAGTACGCTTTCGATCTTACCGTAATGCCGTTACAGGAGAAGTTCAGATCGGTTATGACTTAACATTTTTGCAACCCAAATATCCCCCAGTCTCCCAGTCCCTTACTCCCTAACTGGTAACGCACAACAATTAATATCATCCAAACAAACCTTGCCCCATTGCAATGCCCAACGAACTAGCGTCACCCGATTGTCCACACCTTCCCCAGCCTTCTTGAGAATGTTGCTGACATGGTTGTCCACAGTCCGTTTGCTAATTGCCAATCGATCGGCAATCTCCTCATTAGTTAATCCAACAGTTACCAGTTCGATTATTTCTATTTCTCGATCGGATAATGTAGCAGGTGTCTGAAGCTTATCATCATTGGTCATCATCACTGCCTTAACTTAGTACTTACTTAAAGTCCGATCTTTACTTGTGCGATTCTCCAGTGGAGAGGCTATACCAACGATTCTAATCCCTTTACCTGCCAGACTGCCACGAACGACAACATTCCATCCCCGTTCTAAACATTGGAATAGCTTGTCATCACCCGTCCACAGCAACGTAACTTGGCATAATACCCAGAACTAACCAGATCCGCTGTTCCATCGCTTAAAACATCGATCCCAATTCCATTGCGCCCCATCTGAATCCCCGAACTGTGAATATACTCAAGTTCACCCAAATGCAGCGCAACATGATCGGTTTTTTCAGGTGTACCAAAAAAGATCAGATCTCCAGGCAACATCTCCGCCACTGGAATATGTTGCGTAAAAGCTTCCTGCTGATAGGAGTCACGCGGTAGCCAGATCCCTTGAGACTGGAACGCCGCTTGCATCAAACCCGAACAATCATAGTCAGGTGCCACAGTACCGCCCCACAAGTACTGATTGGGTACATTCATTGCCGCCTGTGCAAAAGCAACAATTGCGGGGATTCTAGCCGCAATTGTTGCCCTGTCTACCTGCACTGCCTGATAAATATCTGTTGCCAATTCTAGCTGCTCCACATCCGCCAGCTTCAACCAAGCTGGATAGTTATCCTCACACAACCGTACCCTTAGGGCATCCCCTTCAGGAGTCAGAGACTCAAGCCGAAGATGTCGATTTGCAGCAGCTTGAGTCGCCAATCCGGCGCAAGCTGGAGAACTGTAGAGATCCAGATTAACTCGACACCGATATTCACTAGCAAGAGGCAAGTCAATCATTTTAAAGTTCGATCTTTAGATATTTCTCAGCAATGATTGTACCGGATATTCAGATCTAGATCTAATTTTCCGAAAATTTACTGACTCATGTTTTAGCGATCGACGATCTATCCCGTGTAAATACTGAGTGATAAGAGTCACCTTACATCCAAAATTAAAACATTAAAATTGAGGCCACACCACACCTGTATGTGTCGATCGAATCACCTCTATAACTTGATGTTTGACTAGGCTCCTGCTTCTTATTTTTTAGGAAGACAATCGATCGTTAATTTCAACCCTCGATCTGGGAATACTGATAAAGCTGGCAGTTATAGAGTGCTCGATCGATATCTCGATTCCGCAGATCCAATAGCATCAGCACAAAAAACAACCCCAATTTCTTATCTTCATTTGAGGAGTCATTAGACTGTGGCGATTCGATTATCAAAATATAACTCTCAAGGTTTTACCTTGATTGAAATGATTGTAACTGTGATGGTTGCTGGCATCCTCATGGCGATTGCTACGCCTTCACTGCTGTCATTGAACAAACCACTCCGCGACGGATCGTTACAGTTTAAGAGTCAACTGAGCTTGATTCGATCGAAAGCAATCTCTAGCAGCAAAGCCTATCGGATCCGACCTAAATTCACGACCACAGCAGAGCTGAATGCCAATTCAGATGGGAAAGCACGGAATTTTGTAGTTGAGTATGCTGATAACTGCCAGATGTTGGAGAACAATGCGACGACTCCTGTTGTCGTTCGCTGGCAAATGGCATCACAGTTTGATCTGGATTTACCACCAAATATCGGAATTCCCACGGCTGCGACTACATTACCTACGATAGGTGCTGTTACAACCTCTGCAACCTCATCCGAATTGGATTGGACTGGTGGTAAAGTTGTCTGCTTTGACAATAGAGGCATTCTTGCAGATACAACAACTAAAATAGCCCTCAGAGATTTCCAAGGATTTAATAAAGCAAAGTTGAGTGCATTTGAACTTACAAAAGTAGGTGGGGCTGATATCTATACTTACACTGATGCTCTCACTACAATCGCTCCAAGTAGTCAAGGCAATCCTGAATTTTGAGGATAGTCATCGCAAATATGACCTCATTAAACATGAATTTTTCAATTAAAATTCCTTTTGAATAAAGATAAAGCTGCAAGAATTATGAATCTAAAATTATATCTAGGTAAGACTTTAGTAAAACCTCAGCCATCAGAACAGGGATTTAGCTTGGTTGAGACAATGATCGCCTTAACGACTTTGGGTGTATGTCTCGCCTATGCCATGCCACTATTTCTATATGCCAAAATCAATAACTCCAAGAGTGAGATTCGGACTGGTGCTTTGATTGTGTCTCAGCGAGTGTTTGACAGTATTCGATCGAAATCATTTGCGAGTATGCCTACAACTGATGGGTTTAATGATGACAACTTAACTGGTTGTTCTTTTACCAAAGTAGGTGGTGCAGGTCGGATCGATACTGCCAATGGCAATCGAATTAATTGGACTGGTTGTACGAATGCGACCACAAATGCTAATCCAATCATCATGCCTGAGAACCTTAGCAGCCCCAGTGCAAGCGAAAAATTGCAGACCTATGCACTGGGACGACAGTATCAGACAGTAGTTACTTTTTGCCAAGGGAAATCAGCAACTCCGGCATACGGGGGAAACTCATTAATTGCAGCAGATGCAACAGTTTGTACTGATAAATATCGAAAATTTAAAGTGGAGGTAAGTTACAATGGTTCCAAAGTATACGATCTTGAAGGCAATTATACAGAGTTTCAGTAAAGTAGATAAAACTACTAGAGGATTTACGCTAATAGAACTAATTGTTGGCCTGTCAATCATGCTAATTGTTGGCGGACTGGCGATGAATGCGCTAATTCAAGCTAGTATTAGTTTTAATAAAGACAAGAAAAGTATTGATTCCAGCCAAAGTATGTCTGTTATTTTGGAGATGATTGGCAATGACATCAAGCAGTCTGGCGAAAATATTACCGATGCTAATTTTCCAGCAATAGAATTCAACACAGCGGCTGCATCTGAGACGAATCTGATGGCTGGTTCTTCCAAAGTTATCGTCCGCAGAGCATTAATCACTCCACTAACTTTGTGCGAGGAAATTACTGCAACCCAAAGTCTGACAACACTAACGACAGTCAAGGTTGCTGATAATTTAGCGGCAACTGTGTCTAGTTCTGCAAATTGTGATGTTGCGACATCTTCAGCTCCGCTGTCAGTGTATCGAGTCCCTGTTGCTGTGACACCAGCTACGACACCTGTAACTTATTACCCCACAACTTATTATCCAGTAATACTATCAACTGACTTGCCCACGACAACTCCAACAATACTCGATCCAAGGCTTCCGCTCGCACTCAGAAAGCTGCGAGATTATCGATGCACACTCGATAATCCTAATCCAACTACACCTTATGACTCACCTGCCAATGCAGGTACAGATTTTTGTGGTGGTGTGGCTTCTGAAAAAACACGAATAGCTATATCTAATGACAGTGGAAAATTTCTAATCTTTAATCAAACTGGTGAAACTGCTGGTACATCAAATACAGCCGATAAAATTGCTAAAGTTTCTACGGATACTAGCTCTACAAAGACATACAGCATCACTATTAATAATAACTTCGCTCGTCCCGATCCAACAGCCGATCCAACAGTCGATCCAGCGATTGCTAGCAACACAAACAATAGAGTCGTATATCCAATTAAGAGTCCAATCTATGTGATTGAAGAGAGAGTTTATACATTAACAAGTGACAATAAGCTCCAATTGTCTATAGATGGAAAGGCACCAGCAACTTTAGTCAAAAAAATTGACAACTTCAGAATTTCTGCTAGAACTTATACTAATTCCAAAGATCGAATCATTCAGCCGACACCCACGGCAAACATTTGTACTGATGCGGCTCCATTTGCAGATCAACCTGCGACGGCAAGCGTAGACATTCCTAGTTACATTTGTAAGTTTAATTATTTTGGAGGAGCAACAGGTACAGCAGATTGGAAAACACTGGCAGGTATCAAAGTTGAGATCCAGACTAAATATGATGGAACGGGGCAAAACGCCACAGCCACGGCAGCAGACACAAGCAAGCTATCCGCTGCGGCTGAATTTTTCCCTCGAAATGTGCTGTCGAAGTAAGTGAGGTATCCTGAATAAATACGCAGGTTCTAGTTTAGCTGGGAGTAAGATCGCATGGGTTCGCAGAGTTCAGAGACAGCAGCAGATCGGTTTTTTGGGAGTTTGGCTTACTTACTCCCGATCGCTCGTGTATACTTTTTTGGTGTATTCGTGTTCGAGCAATTTCCGATCGTGCGGGAACTGTACACACCGTTATTACCTCTAGTCCAGATTAACAATGGCTTTGGTGGATTCATTTTATTTTTGGGGCTATACATTGGTGTAGCAATCAATCCTCGGATTAGTCGATTTATCCGATTCAATGTGATCCAGGCGATTTTGATTGGAATATTGATTTCACTGTGCCAATTG
>JANXVE010000111.1 GCA_025351825.1 Chamaesiphon sp. 341R_metabat_111
TTGGGCATTCCGAGTTAATGGTAAAGTTACACCACCAAACTTAATGCAAAAGTTGGCAGCGGTACATTTACGCAGCCAGCAACGAATGTTAAACCTTTCATTGACAGGAACGGGTAAAACGATCGGGGGTATTCTGAGCAGTCGTATTATCGATGCTCATCTCACAATTATCATCTGTCCTCTGGACACGGTACCGAACTGGCATAGTGAAATCAAACACGTTTTTCCAGATAGTCGCGTAACCATCAAAAACTTCAATCCTCACTGGGAAAATATTGAAGAGGGGCATCATTACATTCTCCTCAATCATGAAATGTTCCAGCAACCCTCGACTCCGGCTCACATTCGACAACTGTTAGAACGATATCAAATCGACCTGATTATTGTGGACGAGATTCATCGTTGCAAACAACGTAGTGAAGATCCATCCAAACGACGACAGATGGTGCTGGCTTTGATTACCAATGCAGCCGAGCAGAACCCAGATCTTCATGTACTGGGAATGAGTGCAACTCCGGTTATTAACAACCTCAAAGAAGGCAAAAGTTTGGTTGAATTAGTAACTGGTATCGAACGATCGGATTTAGGTGAGAAAGCTACGATTAATAACTGTATGCGACTGCATCAGGCATTTGTCACGCTGGGAATTCGGTCTAAAGTTAAGCCTAAAATTAAGATCGATCGGGTGACTGTTCCCGTTGATTGTACTCATTTAGTCGATCGAATTCGGGAAGAAGGCACATCAATCTTAAAAATGGAGCAAATTCTCACCGCTGCCAGGATTCCAGCCATTCTCAAAGAACTCCGCCCCAAAACGATCGTTTACACCCACTACGTTGAAGGCATCGTCGATCTGCTGAAAGAATCGATCGAAGCAGCCGGATGGACTGTTGGTTTCCACATGGGCGGAGATAAAAGCGGACGCGATCATTTTATCAACGGCTCTGTTGATGTCCTGATTGCCAGTAGTGCAATGGCTACTGGTGTTGATGGCTTTCAACGAGTGTGCGATCGATTAATTCTCAATATTCCACCTTGGACAAGTGCCGAGCTAGAGCAGCTAGAAGGAAGATTAAATCGCCAGGGACAAGTTCATGATACGCTCACCATCCTCATGCCTATAACTTATGGGTTAGATGATGGCGAACATTGGAGCTGGGATGAGGGACGTTTAGCTCGGCTCCAAAACAAACAAACGGTTGCGGATGCTGCTGTTGATGGTGTCATGCCTGAAGGTCAACTACGCAGTGAATCTCAAGCATTCCGAGATCTACGTCAGTGGTTAGAAAGATTGAAAACTGGTGAACAGAAATCAATTATTCGCCCGAAAATTTTTGTGCCGCTTCCAGATGTAGATCCTGTCGATAACCGACGACGCAATGTTCAGTATGGCGACTTTAGCCGGATGAATGCCCGTTGGAATAGTAGCAACAGTGACACCACATACAAACGCTTGCAAGGCAATCCAGAAGAGTGGATGCAATATCACACACTTTATCAAGCAGCTCGAAAAACTTGGTCTGTTATTCCCTACGAGGAGGCTATTAAGTGGCTGGAAAAGCGATCGAATCTTGTTGTTGCCGATTTGGGCTGTGGTGAAGCACTATTAGCGAAAGCGCTGGCTGGTAAGCATACAGTTCACAGTTTTGATTTTATTGCTATTAATGAATCTGTCATCGAGTGCGATATTGCTCATTTGCCTTTGGAAGATGCTTGTCTAGATGTCGCAATGTTTAACCTATCGCTGATGGGTTTAAATATCACTGACTATATCCGAGAAGCTGCTCGAACACTAAAACTTGATGGACAGCTCTGGATTTATGAGGTCACATCCCACATAAAAGATCTTGAAGGATTTATCAGGGGACTTGAATTAGCTGGGTTTAGAATAATTGAGAATACAGAAGTATGGAAATTTCGATATATTCAGGCAATTAAATCAGAAGAAGTTGAACTTTCTCAAATCAGTGTCAAACTTTAGCCTTTCATTAGTTTCAGATGTCGTTAAGGATAGACCCCTTGCCTGTTTGTTGGCTAAAGTAATGGAATCGATCGACACCTGAAAGATAAGCTAGGAATAATTGGATTACAACGGTGGTCGATCGAATGATACCATTCCTGCGTAAAATATTAGGAATGATCTCGATCGTCAAATTTCTACAATCCTTAATTATTCCCGATCCGACTCCGCCCGAAGTGATTCGGGCGAAAGCCTATGAGATGTGGAAGGCTCAGGGCGGTGGTACTATTAATCCTGAGGCTAATTGGCAAGCAGCGATCGAGCAGTTAAAACTAGCCGAGAAGCTCAGTCGGCGCAATTTTATCCTGGAGCTGATTCGACTGATTATTGCTAGTCTCAGCACCAGCGCAACCATTTTTGGTGGTTCGATTTTATTTCTCAATTTTTCTCAAGGTGAAAATCGACTGATTACGGAGCGATTTACCCGATCGATCGAGCAATTGGGGAATAAAGAAGAGACAATTAGAATTGGTGGTATTTATGCCTTGGAGAGAATTGCCAATGACTCGCCTAGAGATGGCTGGACGATTATGGAAGTTCTATCTTCATTCGTGCGGGGGAAGCAGAGTATTAAAGGGCAAGATCTAGATGGATTACCCACAATTCGGACTGACTCTCAAGCAGCACTGACAGTGATTAATCGCCGACAAACCGATCTAGAAAGTGTTAGTCAATATCTAGATCTGAGCTTGTCAAATTTAACTGAAGCTAATCTCGTCGGTGCTAATCTCGATCGAGCACAACTAACTAATTCTGCTTTGATTAGAGCAGATTTACGTGAAGCTAGTCTAAATTTAGCTAACCTTAGTCATGCAAATCTTAGTGGTGCTAACCTGACTAAAGTTCAACTCGAACGTGCAAATTTAATCCAGGCAGATCTCAGTAATACAAACCTGAGTTCGGCAAATCTGCATGAAGCCAATCTCAATAAGGCTAATTTAGGTGATGCGATTCTCGATGGTGCAATTCTAACTAATACTAGCTTAGGTAATACTAATCTCACAGGTGCAATCTTAATCGGTGCAAATCTTCGAGGCGCAACGTTGAGCAAAGCTAATCTCACTAGAGCCGATCTGAGCGGGGCAGATTTATATCAAGTCAATTTATGTGGTGCTAATCTGAATAAAACTGATATGAGAAAGATTAGGAATCTAGATATCGTTCAAGTGAAATTAGCTCAGAACTGGATATTGGCGATCTACGATCCTGAAGTTGATAAGCTATTAAAGTCCGAACCAGTTGCTAAATCTACTTAAATATCTGATGTTTTAAATTGTTTGAAAGATAAATATGCTGATGTCCATTCGATGCTTGCTGATGAGGTTAGAGCAGGTTTAAATAAAGTTTATTGCTACGTTTTAATTGAAGGTATAAACCTGTCCCTACAGAGCTTTGTAACTATCAACCATTTATTATGTCAAACCAATCCATTGGCTTAAGCGATCCGCTCTATCAATATCTCCTGGCTAATTCCGTCCGTGAGCCAGAGATACTGGCCCAGCTCCGAACCGAGACAGCCAAACATCCGCTGGTAAATATGCAAATCTCACCAGAGCAGGGGCAATTGATGGGATTATTGGTGCAATTAATTGGTGCTAAAAAATGTTTGGAAATCGGAGTTTTCACTGGCTATAGTTCTTTGGTTGTAGCTCTAAATTTACCAGGTGATGGTCAAATTATTGCTTGTGATGTGAGCGATGAATTTACCTCGATCGCGCGTAGATATTGGCAGAAAGCAGGTGTAAGTAATAAAATTGATTTGCATGTTGTGCCTGCATTGGAAACACTCGATCGATTAATTGCTAATGGTGAATCGGGTACGTTTGATTTTGCTTTTATCGATGCTGATAAAAATAACTATGGGGCTTATTACGATCGCTGTTTTCAGTTAATCAGACAGGGTGGATTAATATTGGTTGATAATGTGTTGTGGTATGGCAGAGTTGCCGATCCAGCGATGGATAATGATAAGCGAACTCAGGCTATAAAACAAATCAATCAGCAGATCTACCATGACGATCGAGTTCAGATTAGTTTAATTCCAATTGGGGACGGCTTGACGATCGCTAGAAAAAGATAAACTTTGAGGCAGAAACCCGACTTTTCTAAAAAGTCGGGTTTCTCGTCATCTCAAGTATTCGTGGAAGATCGTTGGAGGTTTCGTGGATCGAGTGCATCTCTCAAACCGTCGCCGAGGAGATTAAATGATAGAACTGTGAGAATGATTAATAGTGCTGGCGGCCAAATTAGCCAGGGTTGAAAGATGAGAATCGAGGTGTTGGTGGCGATCGAAAGTAGATTACCCCATGATGGATCTGGCGGTTGAATTCCGAGTCCAATTAGACTCAATACTGACTCAGAAACGATAAAGCTGGGAATTGCTAGAGTTGCTGAAATAATCAAATAAGTCGCAGTTTGGGGAATCACATGGCGGATGATAATATATAGCGGTTTTGCACCCATCGCCCGTGCTGCTTGGACAAATTCTCGTTCCTTAATCGATAATACTTGACCGCGAATTACTCGTGCTAGTCCCGCCCAACTGATAAATGATGTAATCACAATAATCAGTAAAAAACGTTGAGAACTGCTAACCCTGTCGGGTAATACTGAGGCTAGAGCTACTAATAGATACAGACTGGGCAATGTCATCAATACTTCCGCTACTCGCATAATCGTGGCATCGATCCAGCCCCCGAAATAGCCCGATATCCCCCCTAAAATCATCCCAATTGGGAAAGATATCAAAACCCCAATTAAACCGATGAATAGGCTGATTCTACCCCCATAGACGAGACGACTGAACTGATCTCGCCCTTGTTCGTCAGTGCCGAGTAGATTAATTTTGGCTTTACCCGCAGTGCCGAGTAGATGCCAGTCGCAGGGAATCCCAGGGAAGATCGTGAATTCAGCCGCGTCAGCTTTGGTTTTGACTTGGGAAGCCCTATCTTTGCTCTTCTTGCTCATAGTCCCATCAAACTTAGGCAAGAGCGGAATACTAATCGGGAATAACTTGTAGCTATCACCGCGCACAAACAGATTAATCGCGGCTGGTTTTGTTTTGTCTACTTTTAGCAGTCGATCGCCCGTGTTAATATCGGTTTGACCCTGGGTAGTGGGGTAAACATGTGGACCAATAAATTTACCCCGATCATCGATCCAATGAATTGCTGTCGGTGGCAACAGAGAACCATCATCCTGAGAGACATAGGGATCGTATGGAGCCATGAACTCTGCCGCAATCACTGTCAGATACATCAAGACTAACGCGATCGCGCCCACTCGTGCCAATCCATTTCGTTTTAGTTGTTGCCACCAATTCATCAGGGGTTCAGGGGTAAAATATATGCTCGTTGCACTACCCCCAGATTAATATAGATTTCACTCGATCGTCTTTGCTGACGCTTAAAATCATCCTCAAACTTTACGAACATGCTTCGTTAGGCAAGATCATTCTGAGATATAATGTGCAGCTTCAGGTGGTGTAGTCACCCCGATACTAGTCCATCGCTGAAACAGGGTGTAAGGTGCAGATAAACTTATTAGATCGAGTCAGATTGGGAATTGCCGTATTTGCCGCCAAGACAATTACCGCGACAATTCGGACATTCAAGCTAGGTGCCGCCAGCGTGCTGCCTGGTACCATCGGTAAACGTCTGCACCCGCAGATCTTAGCCATGCTGTCCCAACAGATTAAATATGGCGTAATTATCGTCGCTGGCACGAACGGTAAAACAACTACCTCGTTATTACTGCGAGATATTTTGGAAAAAGATGGCTGGAAGGTAGTCCACAACGAAGCCGGAGCCAATCTCGTCAATGGTTTGATCACCACCCTATTAGAGAAAACAAGTTTGACTGGTAAGCTCAAAGCTGACTATGGCATTCTCGAAGTAGATGAAAATGTGATTCCGCTGGTAATTCCCCAGCTCAAACCTAAATATGTAATTGCCCTAAATCTATTTCGCGATCAGCTCGATCGATATGGCGAAGTTGATACAATTACTTATCGTTGGGGTAAAGCTATTGCCGAATTAGATTGCGACACAATTTTAGTAACTAATGGTGACGATCCGGCTCTGGCACATCTAGGACAGCAATTAGCCAAAGGGGATAAACCCAAGCAAGTCAAATATTTCGGACTGAGCGAACCGGAACTATATCTAGATGAAATTCCCCATGCCGTAGATTCAATTTACTGTCCCAGTTGTGGCACCGCTCTCGAATACAAAGGCGTATATCTTTCCCACCAAGGTGACTTTGATTGTCCCAAGTGTGACTTTACCAAGAGTAAACTCTCGATCGATAGTAGAGAATGGCCGCAGGTATTAATCGGTGTTTACAATAAGTACAATACCCTCGCCGCCGTAACCACAATGGAATCGATCGGGATTAGCAAACCCGTCATCCTCAACGCCATTAGCAACTTCCAAGCAGCCTTTGGTCGATCGGAAGAGATATTTTATAACGGTAAAAAAGTTAGAATTCTGCTAACCAAGAATCCGGCGAGTATGAACGAAACTATCCGCGCCGTTAGTCAAGTTAATAAAGCAGGTGGTAGCTCTGTGAGTTTAATGATCCTCAACGATCGCACTCCTGATGGTACCGATGTCTCGTGGATTTGGGATGTAGACACTGAAAAATTTGTCAATGCTGGCGGCACAATTGTAGTAAGTGGCGATCGAGTCTATGATATGGCACTGCGATTGGAATATAGCAAAACTAATCCAGACATTGGTTGTGACATCATCGTCAAGGAAGATCTCAAAGATGCGATTGATACCGCTCTGGCACTAACAGCAATCGATGAAATTTTACACGTTATTCCCACCTATTCAGCTATGTTAGATGTCCGCGAAATTCTAACAGGTAAAAAGATTCTTTAAATTAGTCGAAAATTGTTTGCGCTAGCGTTGCGTAGTAAAAGTTGATAGCAAACTACTGCTATTCACTAAACCACTAAACCACTAAACCACTAAAAATGACATTAGAACTAAAAATCGGCTGGCTTTATCCTACATTAATGAGTACTTATGGCGATCGAGGTAATGTAATCGCCATCCAACAACGTGCCCAATGGCGGGGTATTAACGTCGAAGTAATCCCTTTTGATGTCAATTCTCATCCTGATAGCATCCACCAAATCGACGTGATGGCAGGCGGTGGTGCCCAAGATCGCCAACAAGAAATCGTCATGCGCGATCTTGCCGGAGCCAAAGCTGAAGCGATCAAAGCTAAACTGGATGCAGGCGCACCAGGGGTATTTACCTGCGGTTCACCCCAACTGCTGGGCAGATTCTACGAGCCAGGACTGGGCGAACGGATCGAAGGGATGGGCATCATCGATCTGGAGAGCAAACATCCAGGGATTGATGTCCCCCGCTGTACTGGCAACGTGGTATTCGAGATTACTGCCAAAAGACTCGCGGCCGAACTTACCGAGCTGCTAGGGGGCAAGAAACCCATCATCGTCGGGTTTGAAAATCACGGTGGTAGAACCTATCTCGGCCCCAATGCTGAAGCCCTGGGAACGGTCATCAAAGGGTTCGGCAATAACGCCACAGATGGCACAGAAGGCGCATTCTATCGCAATGCGATCGCCACTTACTCCCACGGGCCACTCATTCCCAAGAACCCCTTCATCGCCGACTGGATGATCGAGACTGCGCTGCGAGACAAGTATCAAACTGAAATCAAGCTTGCGCCACTAGATGACAGTTTAGCCGATCGAGCACGAGCAGCCATGCTCAAGCGATTGGACGTTAATTAAATGCCAACGATTGAAATCGTCGCTCATGGTACAAAGTCCGCCTACTCGGACTAATCTACTAGTGTTTAGTCTGCGTAGGCAGACTTTGCAACATGAGCAGCGGTTTCTAACCGCTGAGGTTCATGAGTGGCAAGATATACTGAGAAAGAAGATATCAACATAGAGTTGAAAAGAGCAATCCATGCTGAAATCTCTAAAAATCAAGAATTTTCGCTGCTTTGAAGAATTCGATCTACCACAATTTGGTCGAATAAATCTATTAGTAGGTAAAAATAATAGTGGTAAAACATCTGTCTTAGAAGCAGTTCATATTTTAGAGTCTCTTTCTCTTATGCCTTTCCGTGAAGCAATTGAAAGAAGAGGTGAATATTCTAACAGTACTAAAGAAAATAAAGATATTTATGGAATTAGACATTTGTATTCTGGACATAATTTCTCTCCGGATAAAAATATTTACATCTCCGGTGAAGTGAATGATGGATACAACTCATTTGAATTATCATTTGTTGACAGTTTAGATAATGAAGGAAAGGTGGAAATCCTGAAAAATCTTGAATCGGATTTTTTAAAAAATCGTCTTGAATTTAAGTGGTATTCCGCCGAAAATATTCTCAGACTCGGATACGCTATTCATTTCAGTAAAAATATTCCCACCGATCTGTCAACATTCGATAAGTCGATCGATTCAACTGATAACAGAAGTATGTTTATTGCTCTTCCGTCAATGAAGATTATTCGCACGGTGGAGCTATTTAATCAGATTGTAATAACGCCATTAGAAGAAATACTTTATGAAGCACTGAGATTCATTGAGCCTAGAATAGAAAGGATTGCACCAACCACAATTCAAGGATCTGGAAAGGAACAACATGGAGGATTTATAGTAGCAATTGATGGAAAAAGAGTTCCGATTGGTAGCATGGGAGATGGAATTTGGCGAATGCTTGAGATTACCCTAGCAATGGTCAACATCCCAGGTGGAACATTGCTAATTGATGAAATAGATACAGGATTGCACTTTAGCGTGATGATCGATCTATGGAAGCTAATTTGTAAAACTGCTAAAAAGCTAGATATTCAAGTATTCGCAACTACTCATAATAGTGATTGCTGGAAAAGCCTAGCCGAAGTTGCTAATTCTGATGATATTGCTAGCGACGATATTACGATCCATCGCATTGAGCGTGGGAAAAAGCAGAGTATTGTTTTCAACGAACAGGAAATGGCGATCGCCGCTGAACGTGATATTGAGGTACGCTAACTAATGGCAATTCATAAAAATGTGCTGCTAGTTGAAGGGCAAGATGAGCTGAGAAGCATCCCCGAACTGATGGAAATTAATGGGATTAATTGGGGCACTCGTAAAAATCCAGTGGTGTTGTTAAGAGACTGCGAAGGTTGTGAAAATATCATCAACAAAGATGTCATTGCTGTAGAGCTAAAAGCAGATGGCATCGAAGCTCTAGGAATATTACTGGATGCTGATGAGCAACCGCAAGATCGATGGATAGCGATTAGAAATGCTTGTCGCGACAGTAAGGCAGTATCTAATATTCCCGATGAATTGCCTGAGGAAGGATTAATTATTAAAGCTGACAACGGTGTCAGAATTGGGATCTGGATTATGCCTGACAATAAGCTGCCAGGAATGTTAGAGACATTTTTAGGCTACTTGCTACCAAAAGATAATTCTTCGTTATGGGAATTTGCAGAATCAACTATTAATTCTGCGAGAGAACAAGGTGCGCCATTTACAGAATATCATCGGGAGAAAGCTCGAATCTATAGTTGGCTGGCATGGCAAAAGCCTCCAGGCAGGCAACTTCATCAGGCAATTAAAGAGCGGATTTTAGACCCTCAGCATCCTGAAGCGCAGATGTTTGTAAATTGGTTTCGAGAACTATATCAATTGTAAACCGCCTATGACTTTTCTTGTTTAGGCGGCGATCGACCATCAGAATCATGTTTTCTGTTTGGGGGTGTCGAATTTCATCCTTCAACCCAACCTACAGATCTACTGCTTAGACTTCGATTAATTAGTCTGCATTAACCTCAGGGGAAGACATTGGTAATTCCATTAGTCGCTCTGGGGCAGGCATTGCCAAAATAGGATCGTTCAACGCCACCATCAATGGTGCGGGGGTGTTGGCTTTATTGGATGCAAATTGCAGTTGAGGGTTACGATCGCCCAGCAACCCACTTAGCCCCGTTACAGCGGCTAAAACCGTAGCAGCAATCGCTCCACCACCAATCCAGGACAGCTTGCGATTGCGATTGCGATCGATTTGTCCAAATACACCGTCAGCTAAAGCAGTTGGAGACTGGCTGCTTGGTACCGAGATCCGAGGCATTGCGTGCTGGACACTTTGCATCTGGCGATACTGTTGCTGAAACGCCCGATCTGTAGCCAGCCATGCTTCAACTTGCTTGCGTTCGCTCGCTGTCACTTCACCATCTAGATAGGCACTAAGCAACTCAAACCGTTCGTCCAAAACAGCTCCAGATCGCTCCCCATCGAAATTGTCTATCATTTTCCGATCCTCAATTACCCAGTATGTGTCCCAAAGTTCAACTATTTATTAATTCTAGCCAATCTAGCTAAAGATTAATATGTTACTAATATTCCCAGTTTGGGATAATTAGTTACGATTCAAAATAACCAGTTAATTGCGATTGTAGTCCAGCTCTTGCTCTGGCAATCCGTGACTTGACAGTCCCGATCGACACTCCGGTGGCTTCAGCGATCTCTTCATAGGACAATCCTTCAATTTCGCGGAGGACGATCGTGGTGCGGAAGGCGGCTGGGAGATTGGCGATCGCCGATCTCAATCGATCGTAAAACTCAACTGTACTGAGATGTTCTGAGGGGTTGGGGGTATCTGAAGCGATATCCCACTCCATCGAGCCATCTTCGAGATTGATTGGCGCGTCCAGCGATAGCGGTGGAGCGACACGCTTGCGTTTGCGTAGCTCATCGTAAAACAGGTTGGTGGCAATCCTACTCAACCAGCCCCGAAATTTTTCGGGTTCATTGAGACTTTTAATATTTTTGTACACCCGAATCCACACTTCTTGAGCTAGATCCGCCCGATCTTGCCAGTCTGGAGCCAAGTGATACAAAATCCGATCCACATGAGACTGGTGGCGACGCATCAGCTCTGTTAAGGCTGCTCGATCCGATCGTAGTCCAGACTGAGCGAGCAAAATCAGCTCATTGTTCGGTAGTTTATCTATTTTATCTGCTTGCACTCTGGTTCGAGGGAGGTTTTCCTCAAGCTGGGACCAAGATAGGGAGAGTGATTGGCTCATGGTGATTACAGTTGTTCAAACATCCTATCTACCATGACAATCATCGATCGACGGTTGTTCCCAAATTTAGATTTGAATATTTGGGAACCAACAGCACGCGATCTATGCCTTAATCTTCAACAGTTCTACGTCGAATACCAGTACTGCATTCGGAGGAATCACACCGCCAGCACCACGGGCACCATAGCCCAATTCTGCTGGAATAATCAACTTGCGACGACCACCGACTTTCATCGTACTTAGCCCTTCATCCCAACCTTTGATTACTTGACCTTCACCAATCTGGAATTCAAAAGCTTGATTGCGATCGCGGGAACTATCAAATTTCTTGCCACTCTCTAGAGTACCAGTATAGTGAACCGATACAGTTTGACCCTTCACAGGTAGCTCGCCTGTACCTTCAGCAATTTCGATGTATTGTAATCCTGAAGCAGTCGTGACTGCTGGTGCTTGTTTTTCGGCGTTATCCATAGCAATTGATTGTGAAGGAGCAGATGTAGCTAGACTGACAGTAGCAATTGATGCTGTGGGAGAAATTGAACCCGCAATTGCTGCTGGGCTGCCCGACATGAACTGAAAGGCTACGACTAGAATACCGCATCCGAGCATCAATCCTAAACTGACTAAAATTTCTCTCATACTTACTCTGATTTAAACCACCCTCTGATTATAGTCATCAGTTGAGAGTTGGGAGTTGGGAGTTAGGAGTATAAAAAGAGGGGGAGATTAGTTGTCTGGGGTGAATATTGTCCTGATTTGCTAAACCGTCAGGCAAGCAGTTGGCAGGGGACAGGGATAGGGGACGGGGAGAAAGAAATAGTAGGCTTGTTTCCGCCGCCCAGTACTAGCTAGGTCTCACCCATTGTTGACAATTGTGCTGCTTTAAAATTACTTCCAGGATTTATTTTCCATTTCGCGGATCTGGCGTTCGAGTCGGTCAATTCTGCCGCGTAGCTCATCCATTTCTGCTTGACGCGGTACGCCAAGATCTTGCATCGTGTTGCGAATCAATCGCTGCATCTGAATCTCAAAATTAGCCGGATCCAGCTTCATTTGCCCCATCAAGTCGTCAACAAATGATTTCGCTTGGTCGGGATCGATTTTACCGTCTTTGACCCATTGCTCGCTGACCTCGCGGACTCGATCGGCAACCAATGTAGTCGTGCCGATGCCAATCATTAAAATTTGTTGCAGCCAGTTGTTGTTATCCATGACCTATATCTCATTACTATCCCTATTTTATGCGGACAGACGTAGATCGATCGGGGAGATATCCGAATACTAATCCTACTGAACTTAGCGGTGTCGAAGTCCTTGGTTATTGCTTGGCTATTGGAGCTGCTTTGGTCAATTTTTGGTACATCGGCTCTTCGAGACTGGGATTGTTGTAGAGAAACGCATAATCTTTGGCGCGTTCTCGATTGGCTCGATCGATCTCTGCTGGACTCTGCTGTTGCTGAATTCGCTGGCTGTCGGAGACATCTCTGCCGCGCAGATATACTGATTTACCGATATCGGCAATCTGAAACAACAGAGTACCTACAACGACAATCCCAATGGCTTGTGAAGTTTTCATGATTTTCACCTGGTTCTTACAATCCTATAATTCAGGTCACGAGGTCGCGAATCAGGATGAAATCGGCGATTATTACTATTTTTCCACTTTTGACGATTTTTAGGCTACGCCAAATTACTCTAATTTAAGCGATAAAAAGTTTGTTTATACCAATCTGGTGTGTAAAGACTAATCGAGAATTGAATTACTGTTTCCGGCCAAATCCAGCCAATTTCATTAGCGATTTTTTGGTGCTTTTGAAGTAACCGCTTGTGGACGATCGGATTTTTGCAGAGGATTTCTAAGCCGATCGAGATCGAGTTTTCGGCAGTCTCCCGAAAGAGTGACCGATCGAGCAATGCACGGGTGCTGCCATTGAACTGACTGTAGAAAAGCTTTAACCTGTCGCCAAAAGTTTCCTCAGTATACAAACCATCCCACTCTAGAAATGGGCAAAACAAATAATCTTCTTCTTCTGGTTCTAGATGATGCATACAAAAGATTTAGTGGCGATCGGACATCATCGAGGTTGGGATCTATGTTTCGTTGGATTTCCTTATTTTCAATGAATGACGATCGAATTGAATCGGACTTTTGTATGAGATTTCGCAGCTAAATTAACGACTTTTATCTGAACTTGGTTGGTGAACGGAGCTGAACAGACCAAGTTGAGGATAAGATTTATGCGGAAAATTTAATTACTCTGGCGGCGATAATACCACCCACAAAGCCAAATAGATGTCCTTCCCAAGAAATCCCTGGAGTTGATGGAAAAATGCCCCACAAGACGCTGCCATAGGTACTACCGACGATTAGAGCAATCAAGCCGGAACTGAGGCGGCGATCGAAGTAATAGCGGGCAAGGAGAAAACCAACATAGCCAAAAATCACGCCACTCGCGCCGATGTGCAAAGCAGTTGCGCCAAATAGCCAAGTGCCCAAACCACCCACCACCATACAGATCGCCGATACAACCACAAAATCACTGATGCCTTGAGCCATAATTAACCAGCCCAGGACGATAAATGGCACCGTATTTGCTGACAGATGAGCAAAACTACCGTGTAGAAATGGTGCAAACAAAATTCCCCGCAGCCCGATCGGATTTCGCGGTAATATCCCAAATGTATCTAGCCCATGCCGAAACACAAATGTGTCGAGGATTTCTAACCCCCACATCAAACCCACAAGCGTCGCTAAAATTAAAATCTGAGTTCTGATTTCACCAAACACTTCTTTCATGGCTGCTATTTAGTAGTGACTCTAGGGTAGCAATTTCAGGTGGTAGATGGTGGTTTAGTGGTTTTGCTTAAAGATCGCGCATCATGGAGATCGATCGAGGTTGATAGCCCAATTGCTGATATAGTTCGATCGCCGATTGATTGGCTGTGAATACCTGTAAGCCCATTTGGGTATAGCCGCTGTTTTTCGCCCAGGCTTCGGCATGTTCGATCGAAGCTTTAGCAATTCCTTGACGACGATAAGCTGGATCGACGTACACTAGAAAAATATTTGGGTGACGAACTCCATTAACTTGATCGATGGCAATACCCAACCATAAACAGGCAATTTTAGTAGAGTTAGATGTGGTGACAAACCATAATGGAGTCTCAGAACTAAAATATCGATCGACTGTCAACTGCAAATGCTGATAGTTTTGTTGGTGAGGATATAGTTCCTGGTAAGTAACTTGGAGAAACTTCAACAGAGCCGCAACATCCAGTGCCGCTCCTGTGACTAATTTGTATTCAGTTCGATCGGGAAATAAGTTAGTAGTCAACAGCGTTTCTGGTTGCTATTTTGGGAATTGGGGACTTGGAGACTGGGGGAATACAACAAATGATGATGTAGCTTTTGCCGCCTATCGATCGCAGAATAACTGATTTCAACATCTTAGCAGACCTCGCATCTCTCTCAGTCTCCCCATCTCCCCATCTCCCCATCTCCCCCTCTCCCCATCTCCCCCTCCAACAGTTAAGTTTCCACCCTTACCCAACTACCAGCCAATCTATTTTGGTATGGTGATGTCGATCGCTAGACTCGGAGCCAATGATGATTTCTACTCAATCCGCTAACCTCGATCTAGCTCAAATTGGCTCTGAACTGCCCAGCATCTGTGGGCGAGAAGCTGAAATTAGCCAAGCCGTCAACCATACAGAACTAATCTTTCTCCCTACCACCAATCTC
>JANXVE010000019.1 GCA_025351825.1 Chamaesiphon sp. 341R_metabat_111
TGACTGACGGACAAATATTTTTAAGGTAGGTTGGGTTGAGCCTCGAAACCCAACATTTCTAGGGTGTTTGAGTGTTTGTTGGGTTTCACTATCGCTCAACCCAACCTACGGTTTTTCGTTGTTTCAGGAGTTTTGTCCGTCAATCAGGTCGTCAACACAGAATGCGGCACTCAAACAGAATGTTGAATTGAATTAACAACAAATAATGCCACAATATTATAAAGATGCCTTTGCTAAAGAACATGCCAGAATTATCGGTGAAGGATTAGGAAAATTTGATGATAACCTGAGTATTTCTACCGAAACTCTGGATTTTGACGTTCTATTTATGCCTAATGCCAAATTTCTGGCTCAGGACAATAAAGATTTAGATTTATATTGTCGTTTGCTCAAAACAGATACAGTCGTCAATCTAGAATTTTTCAGTGGTGCCTTGCGACCAGAAAATTTGCGAGAATGTCGGATTAGAACTAATCTAGACTGGGTTAAGCAAAAAAATAACTATGACAATCTCAAGAAAAAAATTGGAGCTACTAAAAATGAGTCAGAAGCTAAGAAATTAGCAGTCAAACTAACGGAACCTAAACTCAAATTCTGTTGGATAATTATCGCTCTAACTAGTACAAAAACTCTAGAAAACTATCAAGCCAAGCCTCATCTAGAATGGGGTAAGGGTGTGTATTTATTTCCGACAGTCGAGCGAATGGGAGCAGTAATAATTCCCGAATTAGAAAAAAGTCAAGATACTCTATGGCTGAGGACTTTAGGTAAAGAAAAGGTCTTAAAAGAAGCATTTGTCGAAACAATCGAGCTGCCACCAAACTATCCTAAGCGAAATGCTATAATAGATTTAAGTCGTTCGTACTATGATTTTTTGAACGACCAGCCCGAACTACAACTAAGTAATGAGGACACGATCGATATGAGAACATTAAGCGAAATTTATCAAGCCAACAGAGCGCAGTCAATTGCCTTGGAGAATGCATTAGCGGAAGCTCAACTTCAAGCATCTGAAGCTCAACTTCAAGCATCTCAAAGTGAAGCTACAGCCCAACGTAATGTTATAAAAAACTTTCTCAGCAGAAAATTTGGGTATGAAGTATTGACGAACAGCACTACCCAAAGAATAGAACAACTATCATCCGAACAATTAGACGAATTGTTGTTTCAGTCAGCTTCTTGGAATAGCTCTACTCAACTGCAAAGTTACTTCAACTCTAATAGTATTTGAATATCCTAATATTACATTCGACCGCACTAATCTAGACTAATTAGGACATAAATACCCGACTTCTTCAAGAAGTCGGGTATTTATTAGCGGCGATTTATGTTATTGGCTGCTTGCTTTTAGCCTCCAAATTTTCTAATCGACCTTTCAATTCTTGATTGGTTTTCTTAACTTCTTCCAACTCCTCACGCAACTGTTTTACTGCTTTGTCCGAACCAATTTTCTTCTGAACTTTTTGCACGCCTTCATCAGCCATCCGCTTGACGCGTCCGTCGGGACTTTGATTTGCTAAACCTTGCAATACACCGATCGCTTTGACGGTTTCCATTTGGCTCAGAGCATTAACTACAGATACTTGCGTCAGGAAGAAGGACTCGCAGGAAAGTTCAGATAACTTCTCGATAATGACTGTCAGATTTGCCTCTGATTGACCTTGAGAAATCGCGCCCAGGGCACGAATTGACGGTAAACGCAGTGGTTGAGGTATGCCAGGTTTGACGTACTCTAGGACGGTATTTAGAGCTACTGGTGAATCGGTCATTTTGGCTAAACCACCGATCGCACCAGCTCGAACTACTTCATTCCAACCAGCACGGGTATTGAGGACATTGGTAAGCAGGGTAATTACTTCTTCTTGCTTGTCTTTGAGGCTGGCGGTTGTCATCCCACCGAGGGCGCGACAGGCGGCGGCTTCGACGTAGTAGCTCTCATCACCTGCTTCGACTAATTGTTTAATTGCTGCGTAGGTTGCGGGTGTTTTAATATTACCCAATTCATCGACGATCGCTTTGCGGACAAAGGCATCTTCATCGCCGATTTCAGCGATTAGATTAGTTGCTGAGATATCGAGTTTTATCTTAGCTAATTGTTGCGCGGCTTCGAGGCGGACAGCCCAGAATTCTTCATTTGCTAGACATTCAGTTAGGGCTGTAACGGCTTCCAGGTTGCCTTTTTTAGCGATCGCTTCTGTCGCGTAAATCCGTGAAATTGGGTCGGGATCTGACTTGAGCTGTGCTTTGAGTTCGGGTAATGGATATTCTAGGGTGACGGTTTTGAGATAGTTATTACCCACATCAAAACTGATGAAATCGGGCTTAGTCTCCATCGGGAAGTAGAGCACTTGTTCCTTCTCATAGATCCGAATTTTGGTGACTTTGAGATCTACTTCTTCACCTTTGACATAACCAAAACCAATTGGAATCTTCAGATCGAATAAATCATTTGCGAGAGTGTGAATGCCTTCTTTGGCTTGGGTTTGGGTAACGGTAAGTTTTGCCAATTTACTATCGCCATCCCAACTATAAGCAACCTTATAATCTGGATGTCCACCGCGATAAACATATTGATCGAACAGGAAGGCTAAATTGCGTCCGGTAGCTTTATCGATCGCACGTAATAGATCGATGGTTTCAACCGTCTTATGAGCATTGTCCCTCACGAAAGTATGTACAAATCGATCGAATAATTCATCGCCTAATTCTGCCCGAATCATATGATAGACGCAAGCACCTTTTTCATAGAGATGCCGATCGTACAGCTCGATCGCTTCACGGTAGATATTGGTAACAATTGGGCGACGATAACGGCTGCTATCTTCACTCAGATAGCTTTGGGCTTCACCTAATAAATAATAAGCAGCTTCATCTTTATCATATTCATGTTCAGTCCAGAGTACTTCACAATAAGAAGCCATGCCTTCTTTGATCCAAGCATGTGACCAGTGCTTGATTACGACTAGATCGCCAAACCATTGATGCGCCAATTCATGTGCAACTAAACTTTCAGTATTAAAGTTATCGATCGCTGCTCGTTCATCCAGCAAACACCGATCCATCAATAGAGTTGTCGAAGTATTTTCCATCCCACCAAAGATGAAATCAGCGACACAAACTTGAGCATATTTAGGGAAAGGATAAGGATAGCCAAACTTCTCACTAAAGAACTCAATCATCTGGGGAGTTTTGCCCATACTCAGCCGTGCGGATGCTTCAAACCCTTTTTCCACATAGTAGGTGACGGGTTTACCCTTCCAACTATCGGCAATCTCGGCAAACCTGCCTACTGCTAATGTCATCAAATAAGTCGGATGAATTTCCTTTTGCATCCACTGATAAACTCGATCTTCACCAAAGGTAGTTTGCTCGACTAATTCACCATTAGAAATAGCCATAAAATCCTTCGGTACCTGCACCCGAATCGCCGAAGTTGCTAGCTGTCCAGGATAGTCAAAACAGGGAAACCAAAACCGTGAATCTTCATCTTCGCCCTGCGTCCACACCTGAGTCGGCTTATCGGGATAATGTTCGTCAGGCTGGATAAAATACAACCCGCGCTGGGGATTTTTGACACCATAATGAACGATCAGATCGAGAATTTTGCCAGCAGTTACCGCAACTTTGACAGGAATATGTAACAGCTCCCCATCATAATTAAACTCATGATCCGTACCATCGATTTCAACTCGATCGATCTTCAGATCTACCGCATCGAGCGTGAGCGATTCGATCGCATTTCGCACCGGATTGAGCCGAATCTCACAAGTCCCCGTGAAACTGCGATTGGGTATATCTAGCACCAGATCGAGACTGACATGTTCGACTTGTCCAGGCCTGTCGGGATTATAATGAGGGCGCGAACCTGGTAGTTGAAATGATTTATGTCCGTTGCTTTCATCGAGATGGCTGTAAGGCATAATTAAAACTTATATACGATCTTGCATTCCTAAGGCTATCTTAAATTATGACGTTGAAAGACTTAGAATCCCATCTACTAGCCTTGACTCCCGTTGAAAAAGAGCGCGTGATTCAATTATTAACCCATAGTTTGACGATCGACCGAGTAGATGTCGCCAAGCCGATAGAAGTTGGTGCTGGTGAAGCCCGCATCGGAAATACACAGATTGCCGTCTGGGAGCTAGTCAATGCCAAGGAGCTAGGCTGTAGTGATGCCGATCTAATTCAGATCTATCCCCAACTTACACTCTTGGACTTAATTACTGCTTGGGAATATGCCGAGGCTAACGCTGATGAGATTTCTCGCACTCTTCAAGAAATCGATGAATGACTAGTTGCCATGTCCACAGCTCTCGGGGCTGTGTCAACGCTTTCACACGTCTTCCCCGATCTTCGAGTATCTCTAAGTATTAAGTCGCAACGCCAAAGCAGCAAACCTCACTACTAAATTACAGACTCGGGCATAGTTTAAGTCTATACATATATCTCAGCAATCTGAGTGAAGAAGTCGTCGAAAGCAGGCTAATTTAAAAGATCGGCTAATACACCAATGCTATACGATCGCAACTTGTGCGATCTTAATAGCAGTTGCATTTTATACAACAAAGCTAAGTGCGATCGCAATTTGAGAATTCAGTTAAATAAGATATATCTCTAGAAAATAATTAAAAGTAGTAGCTAGTGATAGTGAAATAAATAATTATTGTAATTTGTCATTGAGGCTTGCTTCTGAGAATACCAAAATTTGCCTAATATGTGTTGTTAATAGTTTAATATGAAAATAGAAGAAAGAGAAGAATCTGCTCTTGGAACCAAAATAAATCTTCATTCCGCTAATAATGAAAAATCTGTTCTTCCTAAAATCGATCCTAAACTAATAGAAGCCTATCTTGCCAAAGAGATGGCTAAGTCAGCACCAGAAAATTGCAAATTACCAGTACATCAAATCACAATTTTTACCAATAGTGGTGTCGCCAGCAATTTTCAAAGCTTGACAATACCTCTTGTTGGTGATGAAATCACGATATACAATACAAATGGAAGAGAACAGATTTATAAAGTTATCAAGATTAGACACTGCGCTTATATTTCTGCTAACAAACTGCAAATCGGCTCCAATAGTAGTGCCATAATCTGGTGTGAATTAGTCCACAATCCAATTAAGATTGGAGTGATATTTTAGACTGGTTCGTACTGAGACATAATTTTCGATCTCAAATTGGACAAATTTTCTGACCCTGCTAGGCTAGACTGAAATTACAAAATTTTATCTACCTTAGCTTATGTCTAAACAAGCCGATCTCCGACTCCGTTCCATAGCAACGATTCGCTCATTACTGCAAACGATGATCACCCTAGCATCCGCCTCCCTGGGCTTTGTCGCTGCACTCGCGTGGAATGACGCAATTAAGGCTACTTTCAAGAAGTTTTTGGGAGAAGCAGATTCCCTCGCAGCTCTGTACACCTATGCAGTTATCGCCACCTTTGCAGCTATTTTTGTAGTTGGACTGCTAAGTTGGTTTGCTAGTAAAGTAGGCGGTAGTGCCGCAATCAGTAGGGAAGTAGACGGCTAAATTTAGTCCAACACTATAAATAGTAGTATATTATTGCTACTCTTTGAGTAAAAAACACAACAAGCGATAGAATACTATAGGAGTACTCATAAAAAGTATGATCTAGATCTGAGTACTCCTATTAGCTAAATTATCAAAGCTGAATAAATTAAATAAGTGAAGAAAATTTTAGTTGTCGAGGATAGTCAATCTGAGCGAGATTTAATTACTCTTTATCTAGAGCAGAATAATTATCAAGTTGTCTCTACTAATAATGCCGCAGACGGTATGGAATTGGCTGCAAAAGAAAAGCCAGATATTATTATTACTGACATCACAATGGAGGGAGTTAATGGTTTTGAGTTTTGTCGGTTGTTGAAGGTTTATCCAGATACTGAAAATATTCCGATTATTGCTTGTACGGCTCGCGATCGAGATATGGACAGGTTTTGGGGACAGAAGCAGGGCATCGACGTGTATATTACCAAGCCATATTCGCAAGTAGATCTAATTAATGCGATCGAATCTGTGATTAAGCAAGATTAATTGACTTATATGAATTAGTTGTGATTGGGATATGGGTAAACGAGAAAAACTAATAGATCGACTGACAAATAGCCCTCAGAATGCAACTTTTGCAGATATCCGCAATTTGTTAGAATACGAAGGGTTTTACCTCGATCGAGTTACCGATAGTCATCATGTTTATATCTATGCCGAAACTATCTTGGTGATTCCGATTCAGAACAACAAAATCGACACAATTTATGTCGAAAAAGTGTTGGAATCGATTGAAGCAGCCGACTCAGAATTAGAGGATGATGATTAATGAAATATCCAACCGTAACTTATCAATGTGAAAAGGGTGGCTATGTTATTGAAATCCCAGCATTGAAGGGCTGCTTGGCGCAAGGCGAAACTTTGGAGGAAGCTCTAGCCGAGTTGAAGGTTGTTACCGATTTATGGTTAGAAACTGCCAAAAAATATGGCCAACAATTACCAGAGATCGACGAATAGATCTACAGGGATTGGAGTATCGAGTCCAAATTGACTAAAATAGATGTGTAGATTCACCCGTCGATATGTCTGAACCGATCGCTTCACCAACTGCTTCAGACATTAACGTAATTGACCACATTCTCGCACGAGTCCTAAATGGTGATGATATCTCTACCGCAGACGCACTCAGACTTCTAACTCAAACAGCTCCAGATATTATCGAGCGAATTCGGTTCACAGCCGATAGATTACGTCAAATCCAAGTCGGCGATACTGTCACGTATGTAATTAATCGCAACATCAATTTCACCAATATCTGCGAACAGCACTGTAGCTTCTGTGCATTCAGGCGAGATGAAGGTGCCGAAGGTGCATTTTGGCTGAGTACCGAAGAAATACTAGCTAAAGCCGCCGATGCGGTGGCTCTATCGGCAACGGAAATCTGTATGCAGGGCGGATTACATCCAGGTGCAAAGATTAATGGTCGATCGTTAACCTATTATTTAGAGCTAGTCATAGCCATCAAAACGACTTTCCCCCAGCTCCATCTGCACGCTTTTTCACCCCAGGAAATCGAGTTTATCGCACGCCAAGACGGCTTGAACTATGCAGATGTAATCCTCGCGCTGCAACAGGCTGGAGTCGGCTCGATGCCAGGAACAGCAGCCGAAGTACTAGATGATAAAGTCCGGCGAGTGATTTGTCCCGAAAAAATCGATAGCGCGACTTGGATCGAAATCGTCACTACCGCCCACCGATTGGGAATGCCGACGACTAGTACGATGTTAGCCGGACATATCGAGACACCCAGCCAGCAGATCGCTCATCTAGAGCAGTTGAAGCAGATTCAACAGCAAGCAATCGCCGCTCGATCTCCCGCCCGAATTACCGAATTTATCGTTCTCCCCTTCGTCGGACAATCTGCGCCTGCACCCCTGCGGAGTCGTGTGGGCAGAGATCAGCCGCTTTTAGCCGATAATCTATTACTAACTGCGGTTGCGCGAATTTTCTTGGGTAGCTACATCCCCAATCATCAACCCAGTTGGGTTAAATTGGGTTTGGAAGGCGCGAAAACTGCTTTGAGGTGGGGATGTAACGATCTAGGCGGAACCCTGATGGAGGAGCACATTACCACGATGGCAGGTGCTGAAGGTGGTACGAATCAGACAGTGGCAGATTTACAGGGTGCAATTGAGGCAATTAACCGAAATTACCATCAACGCAGTACTTTGTATGAGTTAATCTAAAATGCGTTAAATTTGAACTAAGATTTTGAGGGTAATAAAAATGGTCGATACTCTAGTCAAAAAACTTACGAAAGCAGAATTTTGGGCGATCGCTGATGCTGCCGATCTTACTTACGAACTAATTGATGGAGTTGCGGTTGTCAAGATGTCACCTAAATATTTTCATGCAAAGTCTACTCTTCACCTAGTCAGAATTCTCGATCGATGGAGTGATGGTAAAGGTAGAGTCGGCATTGAATGGGCGGTCGATCTAACTGAAACCTATAGCCCTGTGCCCGATCTAAGCTACATTTCATTCGACAGATTGCCACTTACTTGGGAAGAAAATACTGCCTGTCCAGTCGCGCCAGAGCTGGCAATTGAAATTATTTCGCCTGGACAAACATTTGGACAAATGATCCAAAAAGCGAGTATTTATCTGACTAATAATGTGTTGCGGGTGTGGATTATCGATCCGTCAACTAAGAGCCTGACTATATTTTATGCTGATGCTGCTCCGGTAACATATACAGGCGAACAGCTAATTTCCGATCCGATTTTTCCAGAACTATCGATCGTTACTAGTCAACTATTCTAATTAATTAGCAATAATTTTTAGGCGGATAGTGCTGAGTCACCAACCACCCGCTCGATCGTAAGACAATGTAAAGAGTAGAAACCCCCTATGCTCGATCGACCAAATCGCCGATAATGCTGTGATATCGATCGAGTGGTGTTAGAGCTAATGATGAAGATAGGTAATTTGCGTCGCTTTCTAGTTGGTGGATTGGTAGGGCTAGTATTGACAGGAGTGGTGAGCTGTCTCAAATCTCCTAGTAGCAGCACGCCCCAATTAGAATTTTGGACGATGCAGCTTCAACCCAAGTTTAATGACTATTTCAAAGATGCGATCGCTAAATTTGAAGTTGCCAATCCAGGCATTAAAGTCCACTGGGTAGATGTGCCGTGGGGTGCGATGCAGGGCAAAATTCAAGCAGCAATGGGTGCCAAAACTGCGCCCGATGTCGTCAATCTCAATCCTGATTTTGCGATTCAACTCGCCGCTAAAAATGCCTGGTTGGATCTCGATCCTATTTTAACCAAAGGCGAGAATAAGGAATATATCCCCAGCATCTGGCAAGCTGGCACCCTCGACGGCAAAGCTTTTAGTTTTCCCTGGTACCTCACCACCAACGTGACAATCTACAACCAAGAGCTACTTACCAAGGCTGGTGTAGTCAAGCCGCCGACTACCTATCAAGAACTCGCCCAAGCAGCCAAACAAATCAAAGAGAAGACGGGCAAATACGCCTTCTTCACTACCTTCGTACCTGAAGATACCAACGATGTGCTCGAATCCTTGGTTCAAATGGGCGTGAAACTAGTTGACAAACAAGGCAAAGCTGCCTTCAATACCCCCGCTGGCAAAGCCGCCTTTCAATATTGGGTAGATCTTTACAAGCAAGGCTTACTGCCCAAGGAAGCACTCACCCAGGGACATCAACAGGGCATCCAACTCTATCAAGCTGGTGAAACCGCGATGCTCTCCGCAGGGGCACCATTTATTGATACGATCGCCAAGAATGCACCTCAAATCGCCAAAGTCTCCGCCGTCGCCCCCCAAATATCTGGGCAAACGGGTAAAAAAGGCGTAGCTGTAATGAATCTGGTGATTCCCCGC
This sequence comes from Chamaesiphon sp. 341R_metabat_111, assembly GCA_025351825.1. GTDB lineage: Bacteria > Cyanobacteriota > Cyanobacteriia > Cyanobacteriales > Chamaesiphonaceae > Chamaesiphon. The sequence goes on from JANXVE010000019.1 coordinate 9,420, forward strand.
AGCACGAAGATGTCGGAAGCCGCTGTGAAGTTCGCGCTATTTGTAACCAACGCCAACAATCAGGTTGCTTTCGCCCAAGCTTCAGACACCTTACCGTCCAATATCAAAGCTGTGGCAGAATATAAAACGAAGCTAGCTAGTAGTAATGATAAATCAGCTCTGGCGCAAGGCAAATCGATCGGTGCGGAACAATTGTCCCAATCGGAGATCTTAATTCCCCCATTGAAAAATCTCAATCTGTTGAAGAAGTCGATCTATGAGAATCTCCAAGCAGCGATGTTGGGTGAAAAAACCGTCGAGCAAGCCGTAACGACTGCGGCGGCTGATTGGGATGCTGGCAAGTAAGAATCTGTAAGGACTGGTTTATGCTAACGTAAAAGGACTTATTCTGGCATGTATGCTAACAGGTCTTTATCTAGCAATACAAGCGAATTCACATGAATGATTTTCGGCGATCGTTCGATCGTGTCTTGTGAGGTGTGTTGGGTTTCATTCTTCAACCCAACCTACAGATCTAATTAACCGCCATATCCATTAATATCTGTTGTGTACTTTGATCCTCGGAACCAAATTGAGGACGACGCTGAATGTAACTGCCATCGGCTTGCATATCCCAAGCTTGACGATTGTCAGCTAACATAATTCCCAAGATTTCTTGGAGATCGTTTGAGATTTCTGCATCTTCAATTGGTGTAATTACTTCTACTCGTCGGTCGAGATTTCTAGTCATCCAATCGGCACTACCGATGAAGATTTTAGTATCGCCGCTATTGTGGAAATAGTAGATCCGCGAATGCTCTAGAAACCGCCCGATGATACTAATTACGCGGATATTTTCGCTCACGCCTGGAACACCTGGACGGAGACAGCACATGCCCCGAATGATCAGATCGATCGAGACTCCAGCTTGGGATGCTCTGTAGAGATTGGCGATCGTATTTGGATCTACAAGTGCATTCATTTTAGCCACGATCCGACCAGTTTTACCTGCTTTACAATGATCGATTTCTTGTTGGATTAACTTCTCAAATGATTCGCGAGAATTGACGGGTGAGACAATTAACTTGCGATAGGAACGTTGGAGCGAATAGCCAGTCAGATAATTGAACAAATCTGTCAGATCTGCGCCTAGTTCGGGGCGACAACTAAATAGACCAACATCCGTATACAACTTAGAAGTTTTGGCATTGTAATTGCCTGTACCAATATGCACATAACGCCGAATTTTATCATCTTCCCGCCGGACAACTAATACCACTTTAGTATGTGTTTTAAGTCCGACTAATCCATAAACAACATGTACACCAGACTGTTCCAATTCTCGTGCTAAATTAATATTATTCTGCTCATCAAATCTAGCTTTAAGCTCGATCAGGACTGAAACTTGTTTGCCATTTTCAGCAGCCTTAATTAAAGATTTCAAAATGTGTGAATCTCCCGTCGTCCGGTAGAGCGTCATTTTAATCGCTAGTACCTTCGGATCGGTTGCAGCACAGCTAATAAATCGTTCGACTGTATCTGTAAATGATTGATAGGGGTGATGAACTAAGATATCTTGCTTGGCAATTAGATTAAAAAAGTTGCCGCCATCTTCAGTTGCTTTTAATCGTCGGAAAGATGCTGGCACAACCGCATTCCACGGTGGATCTTTTAGTTCAGGTACAGGTAGTGATAAAAAAGAGATCACATCACCTAAACCCAACATGCCACTAACTTCATACAGATCCGCCGCCGCAACTTCTAGTTCCTCTTGCAACATCTGCCGAATCTGGCTTGGCATCGCTGAGTCTACCTCCACTCTTACCGTCGAGCCACCTTTGCGCCGCTTCCGCAGTCCGTCTTCGATAGCGAGGAGTAAATCCTCAGCTTCATCTTCCTCGACGCTGATATCGGCATTTCGCGTGACTCGGAAAGTGTAGCAATCTTGGATATTCATCCCTGGAAATAGGGATTCCAAATTGTGTGCGATCAATTGTTCGAGGGGAATTCCCGTCCAAATTTGGGAGCATTCTGGACGAGCCTGGAGTGGGTTGGCTGAGTCGATTACTTGTAAATCTGTAGGTAAAACGATAAAGCGCGGCAAAACTTTTGGCACCTTAACTCTGGCAAATAATTCTTCCCCTGTATCGGGATGTTTAATCACTACGGCGAGGTTTAAACTGAGGTTGGAAATATAGGGAAATGGATGCCCAGGATCGACGGCTAAAGGCGTAAGCACGGGGAATATTTGTTCTTCAAAATAAGTCTGAAGATAGTTGCACTGCTCTTGGTTTAAATCGTAATAATCGAGCAGGTAAATTCCTTGAGCGATTGTGGCGGGGCGAAGAACTGTCTCAAAGTGATGATGTTGCTTGGTAACTAGCTGTTGAACTCGATCTCTGGCTATCGCCAGTTGCTCTGCTGGCGTGCGCCCATCTGGAGTTAGTTTGCTGACTTTTGCCTCGATTTGCTCTTTAATTGCCGCAATTCTCACCATGAAAAATTCATCCAGGTTCGAGCTAAAAATTCCCATGAATTTTAGCCGTTCGAGTAATGGTGTCCGCTCATCCATCGCTTCATTGAGCACGCGGGCATTGAATTCCAACCATGTCAATTCCCGACTGATGTAGTACTGAGGATCGGTAAAATTGATGTTCGATGAATGAGTTGCAGGTGATTTTGAGACAGTCATATCCCTCGGCTTCAGTTAAAAGTTAGTACAAATTTCCTAAAAAGTCTTGACACCGATCGCCAGCTAAGATACAATAGTACTAGTCAATTAGCAAAAGCGGTCAATCTTGACCCCCACAGATCAAATATATCGGTATTTGAGTCGATCTGGCGGAGTATTTGGGCACAATTAGTCAGTAGTTGAGATGATCTCAAACTATACCTGCTGCTGAGTAGGCTAGTTTTCATGCGTTCTTAATCATTTAGGCAGATAAATTTATGGCAATAGTAAAAGACAGTAAGGCTCAGATTCTCACCGAACTCGATCGCATTTTAGCAGAGCAATATCGACCTGGTTCCAAAGTTGCCACCAAAGAAGAAGAAGCGCAATTAGTCAAGAACAAAGCAATTGTTACTAAAGCTGCTACTTATACCGTTGACACGATCGTCAAAGGCATGGCAGATTTACAGTTAGAATTTGGGAGTATTGTTAGTGGCTTATCTGACAGATTAACCGTTGAAGTTGAGAAGCTAACCGAAGTCAAACAATCGATCGAGATCGAAACCCAACATCGCGCCGAACTCCAGCAGGTTAGAGTTGTTGCCGATGCCCTGCACATCATCACCCAAGAGCATCAACAGAGCCTAAAAGCGATCGAACAGCAGCTCCTACTCGATCGAGAAAAACTCGCCCAAGAGCAAGTAAATCTCCGCAAACAGTGGGAACGAAACGAGCGAGAATACACCGAGCAGCAGACAGAACTAGCCTCAAATATCACCAAAGAGCGTCAAAAAGAGCAAGACGAAGTTCAGTATAAAGTGCTGCGTGATCGACAATTACAGACAGATGTCTACACAGAAGTCAACCGCAACCAAGAGCAAGAAATTCAATCACTCGATCGAGAAAAACAAAAGCAGTGGAAAGAGCGCGAGAAATTCTTGAAAGACAATCAAAAACTTGCTGATGAAAACGCAGCTAAAGTGATTGCCTTCCCTGCGGAGCTAGAAGAAGCAGTGAAGAAAGCCAGGGAAGACGCAATTAAAGAAACTAATAGTAATGAAAAAGTTAAAGCCGATCTAGTCGAGAAGGAATGGGAAGGCGGCAAGCAGGGCTATGAGATGAAGATTCAATCATTGGAACGGGTAATCGATCGGCAAAATGAGCAAATTATTGCTATTACCGAGCAGTTACAAACAGTGATGAATCAAGCCCAATCATTAGCGATGATAGCTTTTGAAACTTCCGCCAAGATTAGCGAGAAGAATTAATTTAATCACTGCTGTCAATATCCGCACCCAAAAGATTGTAAATCATGGCAAAACCAACAGATAAGAACACCAAAGCCGAAATTCTCACTGCATATAACCAGCTTGCAGACGAGAAAAAAGCCCTCGAAACTGAAGTAAAAAACATTCAAAAGCAAGCAGCGACACCTACACCAGTAGCGACACCTATCCCAACAGCCAAAATAGCTAAAGACGAGCCAAAATCCACCATGAACGCAGTACCGAACCAAGACAAGGTAAACAATACTATTGCTAATTTAGATAGCCTTCAGCTTGGGTTTGGCTCCGCTGTCAGTCAATTATCTGAGAAGTTAACTACAGAAGCCGCAAAACTAGCCGAGATTCGGGAAGGTGTGACGACGGAGATTGCTGACTTGCAAACACTGCATGGTTTAGCAGTTGATGACGACACCTTTGAAACACTAATCGAAGACTATCAAACTAGTTCCAAAGCCTTTGATGCAGAATTGAAAGCACGACAAGAAGCACAGCAACAAGAGGTGCAGAGTTTAACTAAAGCTTGGCAAAAAGAACAAGAGCAAAATGGAATTACGATTAAAGAGCGAGTCGAACTCGATCGCAAAAGTAGCCAGCGCGAAGTTCAAGAATACAAGTACAATCTCGATCTAGAACGCAAGATCGATCGAGAGCAACATGAACAGCAGCAGGCGGGCTTGTATTACGAACTCGCCGAAACCAAAGAAGTTCAAGAAAAAGCCTGGACAGAGCGAGAATTAGCCTTGTCAGATCGTGAAAAACTCTTCCATGAAGCTAAGGATAAAGTTGCTGCTTTTGTCCAAGACAAAGAAAAAGCGATCGAGAAAGCCAAGGGCGAAGGCAAAGGCATCGCTACTTGGCAAGCTAAGATCAAATCGGATCTATATAGTAAGGAAGTCGAAGGTCAGAAACGTTTTTATGATGGCAGAATCGAATCGTTGGAAGATACAATTAGCAATCAAAATGAACGCCTCAATAGTCTCTCGAAACAGCTAGAAGCAGCCCTGAAGCAAGTTCAAGATCTGGCAGTCAAAGCGATCGAAGGTTCGGCAAATGCTAACTCTTATCAAACGTTGAAAGAGATTACTTTAGAGCAGGCTAAGTCGCAAGCTAAGACTAAATAAATAATCGATTTGTGGGAACAGAAACCCGACTTCTTCCGAGAAGTCGGGTTTCTGGCAGTAATGCTAACAATGCTCAAAACCCGATAGACATTTCGAGATACAATCGAATTAACTTAAGCTACCGTATCGTAATCGTATGAGTTTTGCTGTGATTGGAACAATTGCTACGACAATCGCGCCTTGGTTAGGTGAATGGGCAATCGTGGGATTAGCAGGGAAGCTTGGAGAAGGTGCTGTAAGGCATTTTAAGCCTGATGAAATAACATTGTTGCTGAAACAGTCGATCGCCACAGCAGAAGCCGCACAGCCGAAAACAGGTGCGTTATTCGATCGATGCCATTATGACGGATATAAAGGTGTCAAAAAGTTTCTAGAGCAGTTTTTCCAGTCGGGCGAGGTGCTGAAGGAATTGCAGAAACCTTTGCAGGATGAGGGTAAACCTGATTTAGCTATTTTGATAGCTGCATTTAAGGCATCGGCACAATATCATCCAGAAGCCAAGTATTATCTCCTGAATTTGCTGCCATTGTGGATGGAAACGTTTGTCGAAAGTTATTTCGAGCAAATTAAGGGGATTTGCTTCCAGGTAGCGAAGGTGCAATATCTGGAGCAATTGGCACAGCGAGTGGATGATGTGAAGTTTGTTGGGATTGCTGTACCCGAGGGGAAAGTAGTAAAACAAGAGGTTTTAGCACAGATTTTTGTGATGCCAGATGTGCGAAATCAGAAACCATCTGAACTTATTGATGAAGTTTTGGCTGAAATGAAGATTTTGAGAAATGAAACAAAGCAGAGTTCACTTCTCAGAGAGCAAAAATAATGGGCGATGCGCGATCGATCTGCCCCGCGAATTCCCGCTCCTAAAATTCTAAATCTGTCGCAGAAAAAAGCAGTAGTACTCGGCGCACCAGGTTCGGGGAAAACAATGCTGGTGAGTTATTTTGCCCTGATGCTGTGTGAAACGGCACAAAGCGATCCTACTCAAATCGGCTTATAAAAGGATGCCGATTATCTGCCGATTGTAGTACGAATTCGGGATTGGATCTTCTTGAAGCCACCGATGGGATTGTTGGAGTACTTGCGATATTATGCCGAAACTAATTTATGTACAAAAGAATTACCTACCGGATTTTTTGAGCATTGGTTAGAGCGGGGTAAAGCGTTGATTTTGCTCGATGGTTTAGATGAGGTAGTAGATGAAACGCAGCGGTGCAAACGCAAAGTGGCGGATCAAATCGAGACATTTTTGTATCGCTATCAATCCAATCCAGCCGTAATTACTTCCCGCCCAGCGGGGTATCGGTGGGATTTTTTCAATCTCGATGAGTTTCCTCATTATACGCTGGAATCTTTCGATGATAAGCAGGTGGCTATGTTTATCGACCATTGGTATGATAGCCAGATTCCAGATGATAAGGCAAAAGCAGAGCAGCGCAAATCTGATTTACATAAGGCATTCGATCGCAATGAGCGGATTAAACTGGGAGCATCCCAATAGTGCGAATAGTACAAATGATTAAGCAGCAAATCGATTGAGATAAGCACATCGCTGCTTGAGAACTCTGCCGACATTTTCAGATTTCCATTGTGCGCCAGAAATCTTAATGCGGATACCAATCCGCTTGATAGTTCAGGGCAAACGCACACGTTTCGTAACAAATACTAAAAGCTAGGAAGTGACGATGTTTAAAGCACTAAGCACAGTTTTAAGATAGTTGTCATCCCATCCTGCTTGGAGTCGTCTAGTTTTAACACCTACCTGACTTTTTTGTCTCTTGAAAGTAAATTGATGCCAATATGACGAATGACTGCAAGATTTTCAGCACTGTATCCAGAGCAGCTTTGAGCAGCATCTTCACCAAAACCTACATCCAAAATCCAGTGGAGTTGATTCTCAATACTCCAGTGACTTCTAATAATTCACCAAAGTGTGTCTCGATTAGGGCGGCAGGGTTAGTGGCTGTGGACATGGAATAGATCTCCAGCGTTCAATCATTTCTCTTACTTCAACACCTTCTTTTTTGCTAGCCGCTATTTGTTACGAAACGTGTGCGTTTGCCCTGAGTTTGGAGTAACTCAAGTTGCTACCTATTAGAGACATCCACAAAATAATCGATTCCATTCCGTTAACCTGTAGGGGTGCCCTTTATGGGTACCCTAAATCTTCGCCACAATACTAGATATTTCCTTCTGTGGAGTTCTATCCGTCAATGTTTCCTAGCTTCTTACCTGCCAGCGTTCAACAATTAACAGAGCCAAATTCGATCGATCTAGCCAGTCAAATTCAGCGCGTAGATATCATCACGTCATTAGTCTCTCGATCGATTGCGACTAGTTATGTATGTCAAGGGACTGGTGGATTACCCATCGTCTTTCTACATGGATTTGATAGTTCACTGTTGGAATTTCGACGAATCATCCCAATTATTGCAGCTCAACAGCAGGTTTGGGCGATCGATCTCTTGGGCTTTGGGTTTACCGAAAGATTGGCTGATTGTCCATTTAGCTCTGCGAGTATTTGCACTCATCTTCAGGCATTTTGGCAGACGATGATTAATCAACCAATGATTTTAGTTGGGGTGTCGATGGGTGGTGCCGCAGCGATAGAATTTACACTCAAATATCCTCAAGCTGTGGATAAATTAGTCCTAATTGATAGTGCTGGATTTAGTCAGCCACCTGCGATGGGTAAATTTCTGATTCAACCATTGGGCAAGTTAGCAACCAAGTTTCTGTCTAGTCCAAATGTGCGTCAAGGTGTGAGTGAGAAGGCATATTTCGATCGAGCATTCGCCACCGCAGATGCTCAGTTATGTGCCGCTCTGCATCTAGAAATGCCCAGATGGAGCCAGACTTTGATTGATTTTACTCGCAGTGGTGGTTATGGATATTTACTCGACAGATTGCCAGAGATTCAGCAAGAAACATCGATCGTCTGGGGCAGACAGGATCGGATATTGGGCACCAAACCAGCACAACAATTTCAGCAAGGATTACCACAGTCCCAACTGCACTGGGTTGAAAAATGTGGACATGTGCCGCACCTAGAACAACCCGAAATTACTGCCCAGTTAATTTTGAACTTTATCAACCGATCGAGTAAGTTGGTACCTGCATGAAATAATTGCGCTTAAACCGCTCTTCCTCGATCGCTGCGAAGAATTTTTTGACAGTAGCTAGGTTGTAGATATCTACTTCACGTGAATTATGCTGCTGAACTGCTCCAATTATCAAGATATTAGTGTCAATATTTAGTGATACTTGAAAACCAATTTCAGTCAGAACATCTAATCCCAATCGCAACGATCGATCTCTAATGTTCAGCTTAGATATTATTCGCCCCAATTCTACCGCAGTACTCGTAGTTGCTAAATATTTAGCAATCCCAACTAACTGTTCGAGGATTTCTCGATTGGTGGCTAGATTTGTCGATCGATAATCGAGAGCCAATTTACGATCTGTTCGCAGAGCTTGGCGGCAAGAAGACTGTAATTCGCCCCAATCACTAGGACATGTTTTCACCCAGGTAATTGATTCTGGATTAATTAGTTCTGAATCGGCTTCAGCCTTGCGAAAATCTAGAATTTGGAGCGGCTGTTGATAATTACTAGAGTTAGATTGAGTCTCAACTATCATCGGGCGTACTTCCACCAGTCGCACTTCAAATCTCTTGTCATAAGAATTGAAATCTAATTCAACGATCGCGTCACAATTGACACGGGGAATCTCATGGTCATAGTGTCCCCACCACAGCCCTGGAAATCCACTCAAGTCAGTATCATCGACTAGTTCAAACTGCGTCCGAATATACTGAACCGTATTGCCCTTAAAATCTTTAATATTTCGATTCTGAATATTTTTGAACTGACAATTTCTAATTAATAATTTTGGAACTGGATTGCCCATACCATAAGGCTCAAGCAACAGCAAATCTTCAAATAATTCGCGACCACTTCTTTGATGTAGCTCTGCACAAGTAACAACTAGATCCGTCTGAATCGATGGTGCTGGTATGCGATCGAGACTCGTCTGCAACTGTTGATTAATTGCCTCTGTAAAGATCGGAATATTCTCAACATTAATGCTCATCCCTGCGGCAAATGGATGCCCACCAAAACTATTGAGTAAATGAGCTTGGGAATTGACTAATTGATACAGATCTATATTCTGAGTCGAACGGGCCGATCCTCTAGCGATTTGGGTCTTTTCTTTACCCACATCACCATCACTATTTGTACTCAACAAAATCGTCGGCTTTCCATGCTCCTGAGCAATTTGACCCGCGACTAAACCTAATACTCCTGGCGACCAATTATGATCTGATAGCACAATTACGGAAGTTGTCGATAAATCTAAATCATCTAGTTTTTTCTGAATCTTAATCGTGGTGTTTTTCTGTAATTCCTTGCGGCGAGTATTGGCTAGTTCTGTCTCAGCCGCTAATTCATTGCAACGAAGATTATCCTTACTAGTTAATAGCTCCACCCCAAAACTAGCATCCCCATGAATCCGACTAATAGCATTGATTCGCGGTGCAATTCCAAACGAAATATCTGTGGGTCGATCGCCACTGCGTTTACAGAGTTTTAATAATTTATGCACCCCAGGTCGAAAACCATCGATACCTACTTGATTCTGGAGCGTGATTCGCCTGATTCCCCTCTGTGCCAGATAGCGACAATCACCTTTTAGCTGAACTAGATCGGCAATTAAACCGATCGCAACTAAGTCCAATAAATACTCTACAGGTTGCTGCGGAATATCTGGCAAAGTCGCATACAAAGCCTCAACTAATTTATAAGCAACAGCCACACCTGCTAAATGAAATAATGGATGACTTTCTTCAAAGTAACGGGGATTAATAATTGCCGATACAGGTGGACGTTTAATTGGCAATGTATGATGATCGGTAACGATGATATCCACGCCCAATTTAGCCGCATATTCGATTTCTTGAATATTCGTACTGCCAGTATCGCAAGTAACAATCAAATTGACCCCCTGCTTGGCTAATCTTTTCACCCCCGCCAGATTCAATCCGTGGGATTCCTTCATCCGATCGGGAATATAATAATTTAGCTGCTCAATGGGCGTAAAAAACTGCCCCAAGCCGTCCCAAAGCACACTAGTCGCTGTCACCCCATCCGCATCAAAATCGCCCCAAATAGCCACCTTTTCACGGTAAATGTAGGCTTTTTTCAATCGCTCCACCGCTGCTGTCATCTCTGCCCCAAACGCAAATGCACTAGTCGGCTGATACTTGTCGCAATCTAAATATCCAGGAATTCGATCGATCTCCCGCATTCCCCGCTGCCACAATAATTGCGCGGTATATTTACCATTAACATTCGGCTTACAGGCGCGAATCGCTGCGACAAATTCAGCAGGTATTTCTAATTGCGGTGGTAGTTGCCAATCGGTGATTGAGTTTGCCATTTGGTTCGCGATGTTTGGCGAGAAGATGAGCTAAGATCGTGATAGCTAAATAATGTTATTTTCCGTACTGAACAAAGGAAGACAAAAATGGTGCTAGTAGAGTCCAAAACGATTAGCTTTGATGATTTTATCACCTGGTTGCCAGAAGAATCGTCATGTCGCTACGAACTTAGAGATGGAGAAATTCTAGAGATGCCAAAACCGCGAGGCAAACATTCTGAAATAGCTGGATTGATTTCAGGAAAGCTGTTTCTAGAAATTACCCGATTAGGTCTGTCATATTTAACGCCAAGAGAATCAATCGTTAAGTCTCTTGATGGTACATCTGGTTATGAGCCAGATGTTATTGTCTTAGATAAAGCAGCACTAGCTCAAGATCTCCACTGGGAAGCTGAATCGATTATTACTCAAGGTAGTTCAGTCAAACTTGCGGTGGAAGTAGTTTCGACTAATTGGCAAGATGATTATGCCGTTAAACAGATTGCTTATCAAGCATTGGGTATTCAGGAATATTGGATCGTCGATCATTTAGGCTTGGGCGGTAGGACCTTTATCGGGCACCCAAAACAGCCAACTATTTCAATTTATTATTTGATTGATGGTGAATACGATTTACATCAATTTCGAGGTGCTGAGTTGATTCATTCGCCAACATTCCCAGAACTAGAACTATCGATCGATCTATTATCATTAATTAGCTAAGTAAAAATATTACTGAACTGAACTCTTCGTATCGTAGATGATGGGCGACTTTCATACCATATGTTAATTCATTAGGCAATTTTGGGCATACTAGGTACGAAGTATAGCTTGAGTAGTGAGAAATAGAGTGACAGTTAAGAAAGAAGAATCTTTTTCTAAAATTGCGATCGGTATTTTTATATTCACAGGCACGGTGGGATTAATCATCATCACCCAGGGCGGAAGTGCTTTTGCCACAGGACAAGTTTTTGGTGGAGTGATAATGGGCTTATTAATGGGTTGCATTCCTTATTATCAGGCCAAAAAAATTAGTAAATTTAATTTAGGTCAAATTTCGCTCGCGAGTTGTACTTTAGCAGGATTGCTCCTTGGTGTCATTCTTGCATTACCAACAGCACTAATTTTCACTATTTACATCAAATCAGACAATAGTTAAAAATTAATCGAACGGTAACTGTTGCCACGATCTAATCTAACTAAAAAAGCCTATCCAGTGTCAACTAGATAGGCTTTTTCACAAATAACTTAAATCAGTCTAGAACAGACCTAAAGTTAAAGAAGTCGCGATCGGTAAAGTAGCACCGATACCCAGGTAGACTGTGAAGACAGTTCCGAATAGGAATACTGCCATTGCTACTGGACGACGGAAGGGATTTTGGAACTTGTTGACGCTCTCTAAGAAAGGAACAACTAGTAGACCTAATGGTACGCCAGCCATGCAAGCGATTCCTAACAGTTTGTTAGGCAACACTCGTAAGAGTTGGAATACAGGCCACAGGTACCACTCAGGTAGGATTTCCAGAGGAGTAGCAAATGGGTTGGCAGGTTCGCCAACTAGAGCTGGATCCAGAATAGCTAACGCTGTACAGCAACCGATCGTACCAAAGATAACGACAGGAAAGACGTAGAGTAGATCGTTAGGCCAAGCTGGTTCGCCATAGTAATTATGACCCATACCTTGAGCTAATTTCTCTCTCAAGTAAGGATCGGATAGATCCGGTTTTTTGATTGCTGACATGATAAGTACAGTTGTTTAGTGAATAGTTATCAATTATTCTGTTAACAGTAATGGGTTGTCAGTTAACAGTCATCAGTTAAATGTTCAACGTAGTCAAACCCAACTGTACAATTGTTAACTTTCAACTTTCAACTGCTTACAAAGGACCAGAGATTCCTTGTTTGCGAATCATGATGAAGTGAAGCAACATGAATACGGCAATCAACCAAGGCAATACAAAGGTGTGAAGACTGTAGTAACGGGTCAAAGTTGCTTGACCGACGCTAGAACCACCACGGAGGAGGTCAGCCATTGCTACGCCAACGACAGGAATCGCTTCTGGTACACCAGATACGATTTTAACTGCCCAGTAACCGATTTGGTCCCAAGGTAGGGAGTAACCAGTTACACCAAAGCTTACAGTCAGAACCGCTAGAATTACTCCAGTGATCCAGGTTAGTTCGCGAGGGTTTTTGAATCCACCAGTGAGATACACGCGGAAGGTGTGGAGGATCATCATCAAGACCATCATACTGGCACTCCAGCGATGGATCGATCGAATCAACCAACCAAAGTTTACTTCCGTCATGATCTTCTCAACCGACGTGAACGCATCAGCGACAGTCGGGGAGTAGTAGAATGTCATCGCAAAGCCAGTGGCAAATTGAATCACAAAGCAGACGAGTGTGATTCCACCAAGGCAGTAGAAGATATTAACGTGAGGCGGAACGTACTTACTAGCAATATCGTCAGAGATTGCTTGGATTTCTAACCGTTCGTCAAACCATTTGAAGGTTTTGCTATTTGTGACTTGCTTGGTAAACATTGACGGGTGCCGTGCTTCTCTCTAATGTCGTATTGTAAATTATAACGTCAGCAGGGTTTTAATCCGGTGACTAAAGATAATGGCTTAGGTTAAAACGTCCGATTTTGCCGAACAACAGTGCCAAAGGCAGAGCCACTCTTAACAAATATTCCCAAAATTAGTTAATTTAGTAATACTCGACTGACAATTTCTCATTTATACCTATACAAAATTTAACACACCTCGAATGGAGAATGGTACCGATCGTGAAAGCTAGTTTTTGGTTTAGTTGGATTTTGAGTCTGCAAGTGGCTCTATTTTGCTGGGGTACCCCTGCGGCACATGCGTTTACGTCGGAGCAACAATTGGTGCTGCAAGCTTGGCGGACGGTAAATCAGGCTTATTATGACAATAGTTTCAACCATCAAAATTGGTGGTTGACCAGAGACAGCACGATGAAACAGCAGTTTCCGACGGAGGAAGCGGCTTATCAGGCGATTACCAAGATGATTGCGACTTTGGATGAGCCGTTTACTAGATTGCTCCGTCCCGAACAGTATCGAAGTCTCAAGGTAAATACCGCCGGAGAATTGTCAGGAGTGGGCTTGCAAATCGGCGTGAAGGCTGGTAGCAAATCGATCGAGGTAATTGCCCCGATTGCCGGATCTCCAGCGGCTCAGGCGGGGATCTTGCCCCATGACATCATCGTTGAAATCGATGCCATGCCGACATCAGAGTTGACACTCGATACTGCGGCGGTGCGGATGCGGGGTGAAACTGGTACGAATGTGAGTTTGATCGTTCAAACAGCCGAGCAGCCGTCACGGGAAGTAATTTTGATCCGGCGTAAAATCGAACTCAATCCCGTCACCGCCGAACTCCACACTGAAAACGGTCAAAAAATTGGCTATCTCCGCCTATCCCAATTCAGTGCCAAAGCGGCTGAAGAGCTGGGTGAGAATATTACTGAGTTCAAAAAACAGGGCGTAGTTGGATATGTGCTAGATCTCCGCAATAATCCAGGCGGATTGGTGCAGGCTGGGGTGGAAATCGCCCGTCAATGGTTGAACGAGGGAACGATCGTCTATACTGTCGATCGACGTGGTGAGATCGATGCGATCGAGTCTACAGGTACAGCACTGACTGATGCACCGTTAGTGGTACTAGTCAATGAAGGTACAGCCAGTGCTAGCGAAATTCTCGCAGGAGCCTTGCAAGATAACGGACGTGCCAAGCTGATTGGAGCCAAAACATTTGGTAAGGGTTTAATTCAATCTCTATTCGATTTGCCCAATGGTAGCGGTTTAGCCGTTACAGTTGCTAAATATGAGACTCCCAACCACCATGATATTCACAAATTGGGGATCACACCCGATCGAGTCGTCCCCACTCCAGAAATTGCTTTAGAGTTTGCCGCGACAGCGCAGGATACTCAGTATCTGGCAGCAGTGAAGGAGTTGGGAGTTGGAAGTTAGACTTTTAGGCTTTAGTCTATGTGTGAGTGGGCTATTGCCACCATTCAGATTTCATGCACTCTAAAAAATACCAAATCACAAATAGATAATCTCATGATGGACGCACAAAACTTACGAGAACGCATCGCTCAAGTAGAAGCTAAACGACTATTGCTGTTGAAATATCAGACAGATCCTAGTCTCAGTACGTTATCGCTAGATATCGATCAAGCTCTAGTCGAAATGGACGATTTGATGACCGAGTTTAAGCAAACTTTTCCCCAGGGGATTGTCGAGCCACCAACCGTAGCCTAGCCGCTGAAATAATAAGAGATGATGGGTACTAGTCTCGATTGTGAGTACCCTTGACTTGGATCGGCACATTTGTGTACCGATGTAAAACTTGACTGGACATCTCCACAAATTTTGTTGTACTATTAAGGGCAATTGGCATTTTTATCACAGCAAAGTAAATTGCTAATTACCCGTAACCGATCGCAACTATCTAGAGGATATCAAGACTCTAGCTCAAGCGAAGAGATTCTTTCCTACCACCATCCATAACTTCGCTACTATTCGTGTTTAATCTTTCTACCAACTCAGTTATCCCAACCTATTTGACTGCTCAAAATTGTAGTGAGAGAGATTTGTGGCAACCAGAGCAAAATTGTGGTGAGGGATCGAACGTGAAGATTGCGGCTACCCAGTCAAGATATCTACAACCATTTGACTACTGCGGGAAAACAACTGCCATAGCACCAGTATTGATGTTACTCAGTTGAAATAACAAGAAAACAATTTACATCTTCTTGTGACCCCCGCTTGTCTAACGATAGACAACGGGGGTTGTTTGCTAGGAAGCTCAAAATTATGAAACAAGCCACAATTGGAATCTCAGACAGCAAGGCACTCGATCCCACACAGATCGCTTCATCGGTACTGAATAATTCTGTCGTTGTATTTTCGACCAATTATTTACCAATGGCACGGATTAATATCCGTCGTGCTGTCGCGCTCTTAATTAGCGGTAGAGCTGAGGCACTAGATTTGCAGGATACTAAACTTGTCTGGGTATTGAGATCGCCTTCAGTTGCGATCGAAGTTCCGCACCATATTCGGCTAAAAATTACCACTTCCGAACGGTTGTGGAAATTGCCGAGTGTCAGTCGCCGCGAGCTACTTAGGCGGGATGGACATCGTTGTCAGTATTGTGGCAGTACGAAACATTTGACGATCGATCACGTCATTCCTCGTTCCAAGGGTGGTACCCATACTTGGGACAATGTGGCGATTGCCTGTGAAACCTGCAATCACAAGAAGGGTGACAAATATCTAAGTGAAACAGGAATGGTGCTGAAAACTAAGCCTAAAGCTCCCATGCATCCGACGGTAGCTTTTGCAGAGCAGTTTTGGCAGAGTCGTGGCGATCGAGAATGATTTGCGTAGATCTCTACCCCACCTCAGTCCTCCCCTTAGAAAGGGGAGGAGGTAAGAGTTTCACTTTTCAAGAGGAAATTTGTCATATATCGAGTTGAAGATAGTCAACAATAACTTAGTTCCTCCCCGCTTGGTGCGCTAGCACTGTCGGGGAACCCGAACAGTACGCGCATCCGCTTTCTAAGGGGAGGTTAGGTGGGATAGAGGTCTACGCATCAATTCCAATAGACTCATGTATACATTATTGGCGAGTAATCACTGAAATGCCGAAGCTTTGGCAACCATTATTAGATCGAGCATTAAATCTCTTTCTCAAGCCAAACTGTCCGATGTGCGATCGTACGGCACAGGCTGTTTTTTGCAAGTATTGCCACCGCCAAATTCAAGATTGTCAGTTACTTCAGCCCGATCGATATTGGCAGGGAGATCTGCCGCTATTTGCTTGGGGTAAGTATGAAGGACCGATCAAGCAATCGATCGGTAAGTTAAAGTATGATGGCGATCGGTCGATCGGTTATCTCTACGGTGAATGGTTGGCAGACAGTTGGCAAAAGCATACTCCAGCGGGGTTGCCAGCTAAATTAATCGTTGTGCCCATTCCGCTGCATGGTGATAAGTTAGCCAGTAGAGGCTTTAATCAGGCTGAGTTAATTGCACGGGGATTTTGTGAAGTGACAGGTGCAAAATTAGATTTGAGTTTGCAGCGAACTCGATCGACTATCGCTCAATTTGGGCTATCAAAATCAGATCGTCAGGAGAATGTTGCAGGTGCATTTACGCTGGTAAATTCGCGGTTAAAGCCTGGTAATACAGTATTGTTAATTGATGATATTTACACAACTGGTGCAACTGTTCGATCGGCAGCAGCGGTGATTAGATCGATCGGTGTGAACGTGTGTGGGGTCGCTGTAATTGCCACCGGACGGAATAATTAGATCGAGAATTAGATAAAAATCTCCTGATTTTGGTTAAGTTGGGTTTCATTCTTCAACCCAACCTACAGATCTACATCCAAAGCTATCAACTATCAACTACTCTAACTATTTCAACTGACAAGAACTCCGAAAGTAATCCAGCTCAGGTTCTTGCCAAGAGAAAGCAAAATGACTAATCGAATTAATTTGGGGTAGAGCGCGGTGAATACCGTCCATCTGCTCTTCTAATGATGGACGACCTTCGGTGGGTTTGCTCCAGTTTCCTGCTAGTGCTGGAGTGACATTAGTATTAGGTGGCGCGAAGCTGACAACGCGACGAACTTGATTGGCGATACAATCGCTGCGATTGCAGGTGGCATAAGCCATTGGATGCCATTCGTTTGTGGGAAATCGATCCCACGGTTGTAGCCGTGAATCATAGCCTCTTCTGCCCACTGGCTGATTTGCCTCAGGGAAAAATACTGAACCGGACTTGATCCGCTGTTGTTCTACGGGTGCAATGGCTTTTTGTAAGAACTTAACTACGCCGTCGCTGGCATGGGAGAGAGTGAGTTGCCACAAATCCCACTCAATCCAAGGGAATTTATCCTCGTAAGACATGGTCATTTCGCCCTCCATCGGAGTCCGACCTTGCCACAGGGGTGAAACTTCATTTGGATAGAGTTTGTCCACCTCCTTGAGGTCATTAATCGTAATCGTGCCTTTGTTCAGGAATCGATCGATCAAGTCAGTACCTTTGCTATTTTGAGCTAGGGCGGCGAGAGTTTGTCTAGATTCATCGCTGTAAATCCATAAGTCTTTGACTTGACTGGCGATCGACTGAGCACCCTGTCCGCGTGGAAACCGAATATAATCAAACAGCACGCCATCGGGACGACGACGGACGACCTCCTGCACTAGCTTCTCATAATCAGCACGGGCTTTGTCGCTGTAAGGATCGACAAATAAAACGGAACCAGCACCGCCATCTGTCGATTTTTGGAAGCCTTCTTCCCCTGCAAATAGAGTAGTTTCACCCCGCCCATTGATCGCTACAGCCGACTGTCCTTCTGGAGTTGTGCCATAGTCCGGCCCAAAATTGAGGCTATACATCCAGGCGTACACTTTCAATCCCCGTTCGTGACCTTTTTGAATCGAATCAGCGAGGAGATCGGTTTTTTCGGTACCGCGTTGGGTCAATACTGAGTTCCATGCAGTGGTATTGCCTGTGCGCGGCAATAAAGCTTTGCCGTAGAATGTGGCAACATATACTTGGTTATAGCCTTTGTTGACCATCCGGTCGAAGACTTCTTCCAAGGCTCCAGGTTTAGTATCGCAAGGATATAATCTCACCCAGATTGCCTGATTTTTGAGCCAGCTTTTTTGCCGACACTGCTGAACGAGATTGAGATGCTTTTTAACAATCTCACCATATTGGCTCTGACTAGTTTTATCGCCTTTTTGAGCGGCTACTCGTAAAACATTTTTGGCGTTGACTTCTGCGGGTGGGATTTGACAGTAATCTGCGGACTGGGCGGTGCTAGAGGGGGCGTAGTAGCCTTGTCCGATTAGACTACTGAGCGTAAATGTCCCAACGAATAGTTTTTGGTGCAGGTTGTGACGATTCGATGTCGATAGTAAGGTAGGAAAATGTGAGTGTAGCTTACAATCCATAGATAGTATCGATCGAAGGTCGCAGGTAGATGTTCGGTTTTTTAGTATAAAGGAGAAGTCGATCGACAGATCGACTTCTCCTCAACTCTTTTGGTTTGGACAGATAATTTGCGCCTAAAGTTCCATCAGCCAAAGCCTAGAGCCTAAAGCTTCATCTATGCATTGCGTTGTAGTGCTAGCTCAATTTGCTTGAATTTTTGGGTAAGGCTAGTTCTGAGTTTTTCTGGCAAGGGGCGATTTGGATAAGCTGCGTAGTGAGCGGCGAGGGAGTTTAGAGCAGTCCGCATGCTGGTAAAAGAGCTAAGTTTGGTCAGAGCTGGATCTTGGCGATAGCGAGAAGCAAAATCATTAATATTCACTCGTGCCAACGCCTGGGCGGCAGCTTTGTCTGGGGAGTCATCAGGCAACTCCAACACAGTTTTCATACTATTTAGAACAGTCATGACATCTTGACGGTAATTTCCGACTAGTCCACCAGAGCTAGCGGAACAGCCAGCCAAGCCAACAACAACCACCAGTACTAAAGCAAATAACTGTGACCACAGACGTTTTAACATAGTTTGTAATGTAAAAATTTAAAATTCCAAATACTGTATATCCTAGCGCGAATTGGGCTTTAGGGGTTAGGTGTTAGGCTTTAGGGGTTGAGGAGAAGTAGATCGATCGAACACATTTTGTGTTTGACTATTGCTAATTGAAGATTCGATCTCAATCGATAAATCTAACGTCAAGCCTAATCCCGATCCCATGACTAGAATTTCTCGTCCCTACATCTTAGTGTGGACGATTGTTGGTTTATTTCTGACAATCGGCGCAAACTTTGTCCCTGCTTACATCATCAATTCTCCAGCACAGTGGTTGAGTCAGGGGATTACGGCGTACCCATTGGGATTTAAGTGTCAAGTTGGGGCAGTATTATTGGTGAGTTGTTTGGGTGGTAGAACTGCGGGCGCATTAGCTCAAGTCGTCTATTTGTTCGTCGGATTAGTCTGGCTCAAAATATTCAACGATGGTGGTGGGATTGAGTATCTTCAAAAACCTGTGTTTGGATATCTGCTTGCATTTATTCCTGGGGCTTGGGTTTGTGGGCAACTTGCTTTCAAACAGACTTTGCCCAAGGAGGCTGCTGCGAATAGTGTGAGGACAACGCTGAAGCCTGAATTAGAGCATCTAGGCATTAGTTGTCTATGTGGACTTTTTGTAATTCACTTTTTTGGAATTATTTATTCCATTGGCTTCAAGATCGTCGATCTGCAACAGTCAGGTAATTTTAGTCTTGTAGATTCGATCGTTAGCTATTCTGTCTATCCATTGCCCAGTCAATTATTATTAGTTTGTGCTGCTACATCGATCGCTTTTGTTTTGCGACGAGTTATGTTTTATTAAAGATGCGATCTATGAAAATTAGAAATTACTATTTTTGGCTAGCAGCGATCGTTAATATCACGATCGATATTTTGAGTAAACGCGCAATCGTCGAAGTGCTCAAAATAGAGGGAACATCGATCGCGATCGTGCCAAATATCTTTCACTTTACCTATATTCGCAATCACGGTGCCGCATTTAGCATCCTGGCGGGGAATCCACTGCTGAAGTGGCTATCATTAGTTGTCAGTCTGATTTTGATTGCGATTGCTATTGTCAAGACTTTTAGTAATGTCTGGGAGCAGTTGGGATTTGGATTGATTTTGGCAGGTGCCGTGGGAAATGGGATCGATCGATTATTTTTTGATGGTTCTGTTGTTGACTTTATCGATCTGCGAATTATTAATTTTGCGATCTTCAACTGGGCAGATGTATCGATTAATCTAGGAATTATTTGCTTGCTAATCCATACTTTTATTTATCAGCCCAAGCAACCTAATTCTAACTAGCGATCGAATAAAGTTAATCATGTCTAGAATTCGCTGTTATTATTTCCTGCTATCTGCCCTAGTTGTAGTTCAGTTTAGTTCGATCGATCGAGCCAGTGCAAATCCTCGAACCACAATCGATCCGTCACTGAAGCTGGATCGGCCTTTTGCTGTTTACGCACCAATTCAATTGCCAGCAAGTGGAGAGGTTAAAGATACTTTATCCGATCGAGATATCCCTACTGGAGATGGTGGTTTTGCTAGGGATTATGCAATTAAATTAACTGCTGGAGAAAACATTGCGATCGATCTAACTTCCGAAGTTTTCGATACTGTAGTGATCCTACTCAATGCTGAGGGTAAGAATATTGGTAAAAATGATGATGGTGCAGATGGAAGCAGTAATTCATTGCTGTTCACCAGGATCAAAAATGCTGGTAATTACATCATCCGCGTTCAAGGCTTTGGCGAAACTAGCAGCGGAGAATTCAAGCTCAAAGTTACTAAATTGAAGGAAAAGTAGATAGTTAATAGTTGGGTGTGTTGGGTTTCATTCTTCAACCCAACCTACAGATCTAAACCTATCTACTATTGAATTATCAATTATCAATTATTAGAATTACATTCCAATCGTCTCGTAACCAGCATCTACATAAATAATCTGTCCAGTAATGCCGCTAGCCAAATCACTAGCCAAGAAAGCTGCGGCATTACCAACTTCAGTTTGAGTCACAGTTCGCTTGAGTGGTGCCACATCTTCAACGTGGTGAATCATGTCCAGAATACCACCGACAGCCGACGAAGCTAACGTCCGAATTGGCCCTGCAGAAATCGCATTGACGCGAACATTTTGGGCACCAAATTCTGAAGCTAGATAGCGAACATTCATTTCCAAACCAGCTTTGGCAATTCCCATTACGTTATAGTTTGGGATCACTTTGACACCACCGAGATAAGTGAGGGTGATGATGCTTCCGCCCTCTGTCATCAAAGGTTTGGCAGCACCCGCAAGCCGAATTAGTGAATAAGCACTAATATCCATCGCTTGGGCGAAACCCGCACGGGAAGTCTTACTAAAATCGCCAGAGAGATCTTCTTTGTTGGCAAAAGCTAAACAGTGAATCAGAATATCTACTCGTCCCCACTTTTCACCGACTTCAGCAAAAGTTTTGTCAATTTGTTCGTCGTTTTGAACATTCAACGGTAGATAAATACTGGGATTCAGTGGCGCGACTAATTCTTCGACTTTGCGCTCCATCTTGCCGCGCTCGTCGGGTAGATAAGTGATGCCAATATTGGCTCCAGCCGCATGAAGCTGTTGAGCAATCCCCCACGCAATCGATCGATTATTGGCGATGCCAGTGACTAAGGCGTTTTTTCCGCTTAAATTTAACAAAGGTAACTATTACTCCATCTTAACTCGCACGGCTCATGATATCAGTTCACAGTTGGTACTGACTAGCTTACTGACAGCCTAAAGCCTAAAGTCCAAAGCCTAACCGCTTGGTAGCCCCTGATACAAAAAACTATTGGCAAGTCAGATTAAGTATTCTGTAATACCGTTAAATAAGTTTGGTCGTCTAGACTTGAGTAAATGCGCCAATTAGTTGGGGTTTGCCAGAACTGAAACCTCTAGGCGTAAAGTCTATCGGATTCAGATCTCGTTCGCGCAAGCGCACCCCTAAGGGTGAATGAGTTTGAAATTGTCAGTCCAATTATTTCAAGTGAGCGTAAAGTTGAGATGGTGATGATGCAAGATAAGCCCATAGCAAGTGTTTTCCAGGAAATGGTTGGGGGAGCTTTTCCACCCGTCATCGAGACATTCGAGCGAAATAAAACTATTTTCTTCCCAGGCGATCCAGCCGAACGGGTCTATTTCCTCACAAAAGGGGCGGTAAAGTTGTCTCGTGTCTACGAAGCAGGCGAGGAGATTACGGTGGCGTTGCTGCGGGAAAATAGCGTGTTTGGGGTGCTATCACTGATTACGGGGAATAAATCCGATCGCTTTTACCATGCGGTCGCTTTTACAACGGTAGAGTTATTGTCAGTATCGATCGAGCAATTTGAGAAGGCACTCAGAGAAAATCCCGAGTTATCCTGGATCATGCTCAGAGGTTTATCTTCGCGGATTCTCCAAACCGAAATGATGATCGAAACCTTGGCGCATCGAGATATGGGTTCCAGGCTGGCGAGTTTCTTGCTCATTCTCTGTCGTGATTTTGGGGTACCCAATGGCAATGGCATCACGATCGATCTCAAACTATCACACCAAGCGATCGCTGAAGCAATTGGTTCTACTCGCGTGACTGTAACTAGGTTACTCGGCGATCTCCGGGATGAAGAAAATCAAGTCATCTCGATCGACAAGAAAAAAATCACCGTCCACAATCCGGTGGCGTTGAGTCAGCAGTTTAATTAGGCTTTAGGTTTTAGGCTTTGGGCTTTAGGGTAGAGGGAATCGGCAATGTAAATAGTCCCCTCGTCCCCCCGTCTCCCCGTCCCCTATTCCCTATCCCCTAACTTCTAGTTATGATAGATGTTCTGGGAAAACGCATCGATTCAGCAATCCCTGACCTATTTTTACTAGACTAGAATGACAAAAACTAACTTAGAATTTTTAGCACAAGCAGATCCTGCGATCGCAAGTTTAATTGGTTCCGAGCTGGGTCGTCAACGGACGCACCTGGAATTGATTGCCAGTGAGAACTTCACCTCTGCGGCGGTAATGGCAGCGCAGGGTTCGATTCTCACCAACAAATATGCGGAAGGCTTGCCCACCAAGCGTTACTATGGTGGGTGCGAGTTTGTCGATGAGATCGAACAGATTGCGATCGATCGAGTCAAGAAATTATTTGGTGCAGCCGCTGCCAACGTTCAGCCTCACTCTGGCGCACAAGCAAACTTCGCCGTCTTCCTGGCACTGCTCAATCCTGGCGACAAAATCATGGGGATGGACTTATCCCACGGTGGACACCTCACCCACGGTTGCCCTGTTAGTGTCTCTGGTAAATGGTTTGAGCCTCACTACTACGGTGTCAGCAAAGAAACCGAACAACTAGATTTCGACCAAATTCGGGATTTGGCGAAGAAACACAAGCCAAAGATGCTGATCTGCGGCTACTCTGCTTATTCTCGGACGATCGACTTTGCTAAATTTCGTGAGATCGCTGATGAAGTTGGCGCAATCCTCATGGCAGATATCGCGCACATCGCGGGACTAGTTGCAACTGGACATCATCCTAGCCCAATCCCATACTGTGACGTAGTTACAACTACCACCCACAAAACCCTGAGAGGCCCCCGTGGTGGCTTGATCATGACCCGCGATGCCGAACTAGGCAAAAAATTTGATAAAGCTGTCTTCCCTGGGACTCAAGGTGGACCATTGGAACATGTAATTGCAGGTAAGGCAGTTGCCTTCGGTGAAGCTCTTCAGCCCGCCTTTAAGACCTATTGCGGCAATGTAATCGCCAATGCTCAAGCAATGGCAGTTCAACTCCAACAGCGCGGCTTCAAAATCGTTTCTGGTGGGACTGACAATCACTTGATGCTGGTGGACTTGAGATCGATCGGGATGACTGGTAAAGTAGCAGATTTACTAGTCAGTGGCGTAAACATCACTGCTAACAAAAATACGGTACCATTCGATCCAGAATCTCCATTCGTGACCAGTGGCTTACGCCTCGGCGCGCCAGCGATGACCACTCGCGGCATGGGTACGACTGAATTTACCGAGATTGCCAACATCATTGCCGATCGACTCTTGAGTCCCGAAGATGATACTGTCGCTAAAGACTGTATCCGTCGCATCAGTAATCTTTGCGAAGGTTTCCCACTGTATCCGCATCTGAGTCTGCCTGTGCCAGCCTTGGTGTAGAGGGAAATTGGGAGTTGGGTGCGATCGTGTTGCTGAAGATTGTAGCTGGTGGGCACTGCCCACCCTACGGCTTACTACAGCTACTTGTTGGGTGTGTTGGGTTTCATTCTTCAACCCAACCTACAGATCTGGTTGGGTACGCTGGGTCTCTACAGATCTAAGCCCTAAAGCCTAAAGCCCAAAGCCTAACTAGCGTATCCACCGTTCCGAATCAGATCGTCAGGACGGAGATTGGAGACGAAACTACGGAAAGCTTGACGCTCTTGTTCGTCGGCATCTCGATCGACGGGGATGGACGCATCAGCAATGACTTCTTCAATCACCCAAATCGGTGCTTTAGTCCGAATCGCGATCGCAATTGCGTCACTAGGACGAGCATCGATTTCTTTGAGTTCGCCATGATTGTTAATTACAATTGAGGCATAGAAAGTATTGTCTTGCAACGAGTTAATCGTAATTCTATCGACCTTGATATCACAACTATCAAAAATATTGACAAGTAGGTCGTGAGTAAATGGTCTAGGTGGCGTTTGCTTTTCCAAAGCATTGACGATTGCCTTGGCTTGCTCCTGACTGATATAGATTGGCAAAGCACGTCGATCGGCAGCGTCTTTGAGTAAGATAATTGGACTACGAGATACAGCGTCTAATGCAATCCCTGCTACTTTCATTTCGATCATGTTACTTCCTTTGTCTTTATTTACTGAGGGGGGAACTGAGAACGTTAAAATTTAAAATAAAAAGTGAAATCTTATTATTTAGCGAAGAGTGCGGGAACAGGGGTTTCCCCGAGTGGAGCACCTTTTAAAGATAGTCTAACAAGCTTAGAGCACCAATGATTTGGGCGGCTATGTATCAAGGATGGCTTACAAAACACTCGATCGATAATAGTACTTTGACTGAAAAAAGATGTTTACAGGACTAGTCCAATCGCTGGGAAATTTGCGCCTTTTGACCGAGGACAGGCTGGAAGTTTTATGCAGTTCTTCAGGTACAGAAGTAATCTTAACCGATCTAGCTATTGGTGATAGTGTAGCGGTAGATGGGGCGTGTTTGACAGTAGAACAAATATTACCACAAGGGTTTATCGCTACTGTTTCTCCTGAGACTTTAGATCGTACAACGATCGGGCAAAAAAATCGCACTTCTACTGTTGTAAATTTGGAGACATCGCTGCGTGTTGGTGGCAAAATTGGCGGTCATTTCGTCACCGGACACATTGATGGGATCGGCAGCTTGATCTCGTCAACGGCAACCGCGACTTCCTGGGAGCTAAAGTTTGGCGCACCACAGTCTCTCACCGCACAATGGTCGAGTTATCTCAGTCGTTATCTAGTTTCTAAGGGTAGTATTGCAGTGAATGGGATCAGTTTGACGATCGCCGATTGCGATCCGGCTGGCAACTGGTTTACTGTCGCAGTTATTCCCCATACTTACGCAGAAACTAATCTCTCCCAGCTTCAGCCCAATACCTGGGTGAATTTGGAAGCAGATATTTTGGGGAAATATGTCGAAAAATTGATGCTACCCCAACATGTCAGTTCCAGGCAACGCGAAGTTATTACCCCCGACTTTCTCGCTGCAAATGGGTATTGAATAGTTGATAGTTGATAATTGATAGTTGATAGCTGGGTTTTTAGTAGAGCTGTAGGTTGGGTTGAAGAATGAAACCCAACACACCCAACAAAGTTTCTTTCACTGGCATAGCACTCAAGATATAACAATCCCGATTCTGTTGGCGGTAGCGGAGCGTTTGTCCTGCAATAGCCTCTCTGTTCGCGAAGCGTCTGCCTCAGCAGAAAGAGAATCGCTAACGATATAATCAGATAGTCAATACATAATGTCCACAAGCATTTGGAGCTGAGATGACGATCGCTACCAGAAGATCACCGATTGAAGTTGTCATTGGCAAAGGAGATGTTCGCACGATCCAGCGGGGAAAAACCTGGTTGCAATTTGAGTATCTGCAAAAGGGTTTCGAGCATACTCGCGGAATCAAGTTTTTTTATTACAATGGAACGATCGAAATTCTCATGCCTGGTGCTGCACATGAATTGTTTAAAAAGATTATTGCAATTTTAATTGAAGTTTTTTTATTAGATCGCAACATTGAGTTTGAGCCAACTGGATCCATGACTCGAAAGCGGGAAGGTACAGCGGCAGCAGAAGCCGACGAATCCTATGAGATTCAAGGCTCCAAGCTTTGCGTTGAGATTAATTTCACCAGTGGGGATGAATCAAAGCTAGATTGCTATCGGGCATTAGGCATTGATGAAGTCTGGTTTTGGGAGGATGGTGTCCTAGCCGTCTACCATCTTCAATCTGAGGGCTATCAACGAGTAAGCAGCAGTCAGATTCCAGCACTTGCATCGATCGATTTAGCTGTCATGGCAGAGTGTATCCTGATTGGCGAAACTTCTCGAATTGAAGCTGTCGAAAAATTTCGCAAAAGCCATCCCAATTAATAATTATTAATTAATTTAACCATCCAAAAACCGTACCAACGCCGTCAACTTATCCCAGGCTACGCCGCTGCTCATCACCGTTTGCGCGATCGCAATTCCTTCCCGATGTGCCCCTACAGGGACAATTCCCGCTACCTGCAACGCCAAACTAGCATTCAGTGCGACTACATCTCGCTGAATAGAAGTCCCTTTACCTTGTAAAATCGCGGTCAGAATCGCCGCATTTTCAGCCACACCGCCACCTCTGAGTGCCGTAATTGGCGCAGGCGTAAGCCCTAATTCGATCGGATCGAGACTAGAGAGCTTCACCTCTCCATTCGTCAAAATCGCCAAGTCGGTCAGATCGCCCAAACCCGCTTCATCTAGACGTTCCCGTCCGTGGACAACGATCGCCTGTTGAGTACCCAAAATACCTGCGGCGGTGGCAATCGTCTCCAATAGGTGAGGCGAACCGCTGCCAATCACCTGTCCCGTAGGGCGGAGGGGATTGATCAGGGGGCCGAGCAAATTAAATACTGTCCGAATCTTCAACTCCTGGCGTAGTGGCGCGACTGCCTTCATTGCTGGATGCCAACCCGCTGCAAATAGGAACGTAATTCCCACTTTGTCTAAAGCTGCCTTAACTCGTTGGCGTAGCCTTTCTGGAGGAACATCGGGTGGAGCCATCAGCTTCACCCCCAGAGCCTCTAATACGTCCGCAGAGCCAACTGGACTCGATGCCGACCTACTACCATGTTTGGCCACTTTTACCCCTGCTGCTGCGGCAACAAATGCGGCTGCGGTGGAGATATTAAAAGTTGATGCTCCATCACCACCCGTGCCACAGGTATCAATGACTGGCACAAGATGATGAATCATCGGAGCCTGCAATAGTTGAGCCATTCCAGCCAATTCGATCGCGGTGATTTTTTTTGCTTCCAGTGCGATTAAAATTGCCCCAGACAGGACAGGGGAGATCTCTCCTTTTAACCAACCCTGCATCAGTGTGGTGGCTTGCTCTTGGTTCAGGGATTGCTTGTCCAGCAGTTGTTGAAGTAGCTGTGACCAATTAGTAGAGTTAGTGGGGATAGCGGATGTGCTCATAGATTTGGGCATAGTACTGACATTAAATTATCCCAGTTGTGGGTTCAGCTTGGCATATTTCCCTAGAACCAATTGACAGACATTAGGATATTAAACTAAACTAAGTCTAGCTAAGTAAATATCCTAATGATGAAAGTAGTTAACATTCACGAGGCCAAAACAACTCTTTCCCAGCTTTTGGAATCGGTAATAGCTGGCGATGAGGTAATTATCAGCAAAGCGGGTAAACCGCTGGCGCGACTCATTCCTTACCAAATCGAGAAAAAACCGCGCACGCCTGGTTATTGGAAAGGTCAAGTTAAAATGGCGGAAGACTTCGACGATCCATTACCACCGGAGATTTTAGCTGGCTTTATGGGCATGGACGATGAAACTACTCCTTGATACTCACATTCTCCTGTGGTGGCTGACCCAAGATCGAAAACTCTCACCAGCAGAAACTGTGATTATTACAGATCCAGATAATCTAGTATTTGTCAGTGCTGCTACGGCTTGGGAAATTGCTGTCAAAAAGATGATTGGCAAATTAGAAGCACCAGATGATTTGCCCGCAGCGTTGGCTGCCAATAACTTTCTGGAGTTATCAATTACGATCGAGCATAGTCAAAAACTGTATCGATTACCGTTGCATCATCACGATCCTTTCGATCGAATGATAGTTGCACAAGCGATGTCCGAAGATTTAATTTTAATGACCAGAGATGCAAAAATAGCTCTCTATGACATTAAAATTATTTAACTCGTACGCCTATTGAAGATCCAATTCAAGCCAACATCTGACATTTTTTCCTGTTCCCCAGTCCCCACACTCATGACATCACCCTTCACCACTGCTGAAATCGCTGCCCAAGGTATCAAACCTAACGAATACGAGGAAATCGTCCAAAGACTCGGCAGACACCCCAACAAAGCCGAACTAGGCATGTTTGGGGTGATGTGGTCGGAACACTGTTGCTATAAGAATTCTCGTCCGCTTCTGAGTCAATTCCCCACCACTGGTAAGCGTGTGCTTGTCGGCCCAGGGGAGAATGCTGGGGTGATCGATTTGGGTGATGGATTGCAACTCGCATTTAAAATCGAATCCCACAATCACCCTTCGGCTGTGGAACCATTTCAGGGCGCAGCCACTGGTGTAGGTGGTATTCTGCGCGATATTTTCACGATGGGTGCGCGGCCGATTGCGATTCTCAATTCGCTCCGATTTGGCGATCTCAAGGATGCCAAAACGCGACGGTTATTTACAGGTGTGGTGGCAGGGATTTCTCACTATGGGAATTGCTTATTAGGTTCTGAAAGTTTTATTTGGAAGGATACACAAGGTATTCACTTTGATACGATCGGGAATTTTGTCACGACCCATTTGCCCGCTGGCACGGATACCTTAGAACTCGCGCCTGGGATTGAGACACTATCTGTAGATCCCAAAACTAATCGCAGTAACTGGCAACCTGTCAGCCGGATTTTCAAGCGTCAAACTAATACGCTGATTAGTATTCGTACTTCCCTCGGACGCACGCTGACAGTCACGCCGGATCATCCGATGTTGCGGATTGAGGCTGAAGATAAAATGCGGATTCGTTACGCCCAAACCCTGCGCGTAGGGGATGATTTACCAATCCTTCAGCAGCTACCAGAAAGTCAGGGGCAGCCTCAGATTCTAGATCTAATTGAGACAATCGATCGTACTCTTCATGCCGATAAAGATATTTATATCGCGCTCCCAGACTCATGGCAACCCACCGATCTGATTCGCACTACCCTCGAATTATTTGAACCATCGATCCAAAAACGCAACCACTACCTCAATACTAAGACTTTCCCACTCGATCGATTCCTCAGTCTCGAACAGCTTTTGGGACTAGAACAAGTCCTCAATTTCTCTCGTGCCGATCTCAAAATCGGGCAACACGGTAAGGATGATTGGATTCCGGCTTTGATTAGACCAAACGCGGCTTTCGCTCGTCTGTTAGGCTATTTCGTCGCGGCTGGGATGGTTTCGCCTGCTGGGAATATTTATCGAATCTTCTTGAATTTCAGCCATCATGAAACCGCAGCGGCTACAGATGCGATCGAAATTCTTCAAAGTCTAGGCATTCCCGCCAATCCGCAACAGCGTACTTCTGGGATGGCGGTTTGCGTCTCTTCCTGGCTCTTAGGTTATCTCTTCACCCAGGTATGGAAGTGTGGCAACGAATCCACCCACAAACGGATTCCTGATTTTGTTTGGGATTGGAGTGCCGAACTTCAGCAGGAATTGCTCAAGAGCCTGATTCGGAATAATCCGACTATCCCCAATCCTACTGGCGGAGCGGCTCAGGACAAAATTTTCTGTTCTACTTCCAGCCGTCAATTATTTGACCAAATCCTACTATTGCTCCAGAATCAAGGCACCAATCCTCAAGTCCATCATCGCCCCGCATCCGTGGGACAGATTAAAGGACGAGAATTTCACTATGCTGCCTTGTGGCAAATCGAGGTTCGCCGTGATTGGTTTAGCACTATCGCCAAAGGCGAAGCTATGTCAACGGCTTCCTTCAACTCCGCTCTGCTAGGGCAGACGCTCCGCACCAGAAATTTAGCATTAAACAAACCCTCAGCAAACCGCCTCGAAGCTGGTGGTGCTGCGCTTATCGATAGCATCACTACCGTTAGCACGATGGGAACGGTCAAAATTCAGAACATCGCTACCCATAATGTGGAAACTTGCGATGTCTACGATGTCGAAGTCGATAACACCCACTTATTTGTTACCAGCGGCGGCATTATTACCCACAACTGCGTTGGCGTTCCCACTGTCGGCGGCGAAGTTTATTTCGACCCCGCTTATTCTGGCAATCCGCTGGTAAATGCGATGGCATTGGGATTGATGGAAACCTCCACTATCGTCAAATCCGGCGCATCGGGAATAGGTAATCCCGTCCTCTACGTCGGCTCAACTACCGGACGGGATGGCATGGGTGGAGCCAGTTTCGCCAGTGCCGAATTGACCGCCGAATCGATCGATAATCGCCCCGCCGTTCAAGTGGGCGACCCTTTCCTCGAAAAATCTCTCATTGAAGCCTGTCTCGAAGCCTTCAAAACTGGTGCAGTCGTCGCCGCTCAAGATATGGGAGCCGCTGGAATCACCTGTTCCTGCGCTGAAATGTCTGCCAAAGGTGGTGTCGGCGTAGAATTTGACCTCGATCTCGTCCCCGCCCGCGAACCTGGGATGGTGCCCTATGAGTACCTGCTGTCCGAATCCCAAGAGCGGATGTTATTTGTCGCCCATAAAGGACGCGAACAGGAACTAATCGACATCTTCGAGCGGTGGGGACTACATGCCGTCGTCGCTGGCAAGGTAATCGAGGAGCCAATCGTGCGAATTCTGTGGCAAGGATCGATCGCCGCTGAAGTCCCAGCTACTGCCCTAGCAGACAACACCCCGATTTATCAGCGAGAAGTGATGGCAGAAGCTCCAGAATATGCCCAAACAGCCTGGGCATGGACAGAGGGTCGATTACCCCCAGCCACCGCCCAAGGCATCGAGATTCAGGGCAAATCCCACAGTTGGAACGACGTGCTGTTGACCCTACTGGATACACCTTCGATCGCTTCCAAACGCTGGGTGTACCGTCAATACGATCATCAAGTCCAAAATAACACCGTCATGCTCCCAGGTGGTGGCGATGCCGCAGTGATCCGCATCCGCCCCCTAGAGCCGATCCAAGGTCGCCAAGCCATCATTAATAACCCCAACCTCGGTGTAGCCGCTACCGTAGACTGCAATCCCCGTTACGTCTACCTCAACCCCTACGAAGGCGCGAAAATGGTCGTCGCCGAAGCCGCCCGAAATCTGAGCTGTGTCGGAGCCGAACCCGTGGCGGTGACTGACAATCTCAACTTCGGCAGCCCCGAAAAACCGATCGGCTATTGGCAACTCGCCAACGCCTGTAAGGGTCTATCCGAAGCCTGTAGCGCATTCGACACTCCCGTCACTGGCGGAAATGTCTCTCTCTATAATGAAACCTTCGATTCTGACGGCAAGCCCGTCCCGATTTACCCCACCCCAGTCGTCGGCATGATCGGCATCGTCGATGATATTACCAAGATCTGTGGTCAAGGTTGGCAGAGTGCGGGCGATCGAATTTACCTCATGGGTGTACCGACAACCCCAGGGTACCCACAAGGGGCACCCCTACAAGTTACTTTAGGAGCATCGGAATATTTAGCGATGCTTCACCAAACGATCGCCGGACAGCCGCCAGGAGTGAATTTTGACCTCGAACTCAAGGTTCAAGCCGTTTGTCGTCATGGGATTCGCCAAGGCTGGATTAAGTCCGCTCATGACTCCTCTGAGGGTGGTTTAGCAGTAGCTCTGGCTGAATGCTGTATCTCTGGTAATAAGGGAGCAGCAATTAGTATCGGTGAGATCGATAATCGCTGGGATACGGTGTTATTTGGTGAAGGTGGCGCGAGAATTGTCGTCTCGATCGATCCTACTCGTCAAGCAGAATTTGAGGCTTATTTAGATGCACATGTTACTGATGCTTGGCAATATCTAGGTGCTGTTGGTACTGCTGATGACCATTTCCAAATAACTGCTGAAACCGGATTAGTCGATCTGGACATCACCGCAATTACTGAAACTTGGGCGACTGCGATCGAGCGTCGTTTAGATGTTTAATTTACTAATTGACTGAAACTAGCAACCAGAAACCCGACTTTTCTGGAAAGTCGGGTTTCTTTCCACCATAGCTATAAATATTCTAAAATTGAGATATTCTCACTCAT
The DNA here is from genome assembly GCA_025351825.1 of Chamaesiphon sp. 341R_metabat_111. GTDB lineage: Bacteria > Cyanobacteriota > Cyanobacteriia > Cyanobacteriales > Chamaesiphonaceae > Chamaesiphon. The sequence continues at coordinate 41,944 of JANXVE010000019.1, forward strand.
GTCTGTAACTCATACTAAATTATTTATTTTAATCTTCAACAGCTATGACTGAAAATAATGAATCTTCAGATCGGCTCGATCGATTAGAGCGATTAATGGAACAGCAGATAATTAATACAGCCGATCTCACTCAACAGATCAAAGAAGTAAATATTCAAATCAAAGAAGTCAGTGTGCAAATCAAGGCACAAGCCACATTTCATGACAGGTTCGAGCAAGAATTATCTACCACCAGAAAACTAATTGAATCTAATGCTAAAGCTATCTCTGCTAATAGCACTAGTATCGACAGCGAACGTAAGGCAATCAAAGAATTGCGTCGGACTATTCGCGAGTCGAGATTGGATAATTTAGATCGTCATAGAGATCATCAAGAGCAGACTAATGCACTTTATGATAGTCTCGATGATTTACAGGATGATATCAAAGAAATTAATCGTAAGCTCGACAGAAAAAATCTTTCTGAAGATTGATATACAGCTATTAGATAAGAACCTAAAACTTATGTGTCATATCTCTGAACTGGATGATGATTTACTTCCCGAATATGAATTTACTCAACTCACTGTTGTCGATCGTGGAGAGGGGCGCAATAAATCTAATATCACTCCAAAACAGCGGAATAAAATAGTAGCTAATAATCCAAGTTTTGCTTTTCTCCACGATCCAGAAGACGATATCTATGCTCCCGAAGATGGTATAGCTGTAAGTTATGAAGAGTAAGAAACTGCTTCTAATTGGCGGTGCGTCACATGTCGGCAAATCAACATTGGCTCGATCGATAGCAGCTTATCTTGACTGGAGCTACTGTTCCACAGACAAATTAGCTCGCCATCCTGGTCGCCCCTGGCAAACAAAGTTATCAGATATTCCTAAACATGTCGTCAGCCATTATCAACTACTATCCGCCGATGAATTAATCGAAGATGTTCTAGATCACTATCGCGAAAATGTGTGGAGATCGATCGAAGATATTGTTACTTCTCATGCGACCGATATCTCATCGGAAAACATGATAATCGAAGGTTCAGCTTTATTACCTGACTTGGTAATTAATCTAGATGTTGATAATATTCTTGCTAGCGTCTGGCTCACGGCTAGTAATGAGTTTCTTAGGGAGAGAATCTATTTTGCCAGTCAATATGAAACAAAATCTCCATTTGAACAAATGTCGATCGATAAGTTTTGGCAACGCAATTGCTTGTTGAACGATCGAATCATTGATAGTGTCGATCGATTAGGATTGGTCAGATTAAATATAGAAGCGGCATCCACGCCGGATAAACTGATGAACCAGTGTCTGTCAGCAATCTAAAATAGTGTTTTTGGTCTGATTCGATTTGCTTCATCTACTAGATTGATTTTCTCATCGCCAGTACTCAGATAAGCGATCGAGCGCAATACTTTCTCTAAGCCTTGGCGAAGTTTGACCTCTTGAAATGGTTGCCCCAGAATCATTAGATTATTCTGAGTGGTAATGGCTTGGGATGTGAGCAGATTTAGGGCAGTTTCTAATACTTGACG
>JANXVE010000122.1 GCA_025351825.1 Chamaesiphon sp. 341R_metabat_111
GGATAGTAATTTGCGAAAAATTGAGGATTTAGTCGGGCTGGCGAAGATTTGCTAACAAATAGAGCCTACTGATTTCTCAGTAGGCTCTATTTGGTCGTATTCGATATGGAAGGTACAGGACTCGAACCTGTGACAGCCTGCTTGTAAGGCAGGAGCTCTACCAACTGAGCTAACTTTCCCTGCTTTATCCTCACATATCATAAGCGATCCCTGAGGCTTAGTCAAGCATAATATTCAGATTATTTTGTCAATCCGATCGAACAGGATCGGGCATTGTACTCAAGCCAGAAGTTTTGGGTGGTTGATAAAATGGGAGCACCAAGAACTAATTAGTTGATGTGGGCGATCGCGACTAGACTAACGAAGCAAAAGGTAATAAGATTCACGCAGTGATGCGAGGCTTCGTCTGTACAAGGCACTGACTCAATTCACTTTCTAGGGCTGTAGGCACGAGCATGTAGATTAAAAATTGGGACTTCGAGATCGCGATTATCGTTGTCGAAGAGGGCACAATAAGGGAGATCTACAAAGTAATCGATTCGCCGCCAACTAGATATGTAATGCATCATTATTTATAAAATTAGGGGCATAGAAGCGCGTGGGTTTTTTAGATCGCTTTTCCTTATCCAGAGACATGGGTATGGACCTGGGAACTGCCAATACATTGGTCTATGTAACTGGCAAAGGTATTGTGCTCGCAGAGCCTTCAGTGGTGGCGATGGATCAAAAGACAAAAATGCCTCTAGCTGTAGGTGCTGAAGCCAAGAAAATGTTGGGGCGAACCCCTGGCGATGTCATTGCGCTCCGCCCTCTCCGCGACGGCGTAATTGCTGATTTTGACACCGCAGAGGTGATGTTGAAGCATTTTATTCAACGGGCTAATGAAGGGAGTAAGGTAATCAGACCTCGGTTGGTGATTGGGATTCCCAGTGGCGTAACTGCGGTCGAACGGCGAGCGGTAATGGATGCGGCACTTCAAGCAGGAGCTAGTGAAGTATTCTTGATCGACGAGCCAATCGCAGCGGCAATTGGTGCGGGTTTACCCGTCTCTGAGCCGACTGGCACGATGATTATCGATATTGGTGGCGGGACGACAGAAGTAGCGGTGATGAGTCTCCAAGGCTCAGTTATCAGTGAATCTGTGCGGATTGCGGGTGACGAATTGAGTGATTCGATCGTCAACTACATGAAGAAAGTTCATAATCTGGTCATCGGTGAACGGACGGCTGAGGAAATCAAAATCCAAGTTGGTTCCGCCTATCCTGGGCCTGACGATCATGAGATTTCGATGGAAGTTCGCGGTTTACATCTGCTGTCGGGACTGCCCCGCACAGTGACGATCAAAGGCCCCGAAATTCGCGAAAGTATGTCAGAACCACTTTCGACGATTATTGAGGCTGTCAAGCGGACACTAGAGCGGACTCCACCGGAATTAGCATCGGATATTATCGATCGAGGCATCATGTTGGCTGGTGGCGGCGCACTCCTCAGAGGCATCGACACCCTGATCAGTCATGAAACTGGGATTGTGACCCATATTGCTAACGATCCACTCACCTGTGTAGTGCTCGGAACTGGCAAAGTCCTCGAGAACTTAAAACAGATGGATCGCGTCTTTAGTGGTAGATCTCGGAGTCTCTAGTTTTCCCAGAGGGAGTGTGGAGAAGGGTGAGAGGTGTGGGGGATGGGGAAGTGCGGGGAGTGTGGGAAGTGTGGGGAGCAAGAAACGTCACAAGCATTCTCTTTCTCCATCATCCTCCCATACCTCCCCATCCCCCCCACACCTCCCTACCCTTCCCAACATCCTAATTTTCAAAGTCAAATAAATTAACCAAACTAACAACAAAAAAACAAGCACCGAACTATGTTTACTCTACGCCGCTGGTGGGATAAAAATGCCCTGAAATTAGCAGGATTTGGGACGGTCATCGGCGGTACATATCTAGTGTTGCAAACTCAAAGTGCATTAGTAGATGAAGCCTACAATGCTGTTGCTCAAGTATTTACGCCTAATGCTCGACAGCTCGACACGCTCAAAACAGCACGAGTCGAACAACTCCAAAATGAGTTGCAAGAACTAACGATTCAAAATCAACAGCTCAAGCAATTAGCGAGCTATAGCGCAGCCGTTCCAGCTAAAGGAATTTTGGCACCAATCGTGCTGCGGAGTGCTGATAATTGGTGGCAACAGGTCGTAATTGGACGCGGTAGTGCTGACGGAATTGCGATCGACCACATTGTAGTTGGAATTGGCGGCGTTGTTGGGCGGGTAGTGAGTGTTTCACCCCATACCAGTCGGGTATTATTAGTTAGCGATCCCAATAGCCGGATGGGTGTATTGATTAGTCGCTCTCGGAATGTAGGGACTCTACAGGGCACTCGCGCCAATCAAGCTGTATTACAGTTTTTTGATAAACGTCCGAATGTCAAAGTCGGCGATGTAGTTTCGACTTCTCCTTTTAGCCAGTTGTTTCCGGCTGGATTGGGAGTTGGTAAAGTAATCGAGCTAAATTTGAATAAATCTCCGGCTCCAGAAGCAATCGTGGAATTTACGGCACCACTAGCCAACCTAGAATGGGTGACAGTTCATCCGCACAACCCCAAGGCGGTGGAAGTAATTCCAGTGGTGCCAGCAAAACCAGCAACAAAAGCGGTGCCTGCAACTGCTCCCCGCAAATCAAACTAAGTGGATCGGCACGAATATTTCCTGGATGGAAATTGCGTAGACCCTAGATGGGGGGCACTGTCCACCCTACGCCTACTAAGCATAGATCTTCGGTACGCACAAGGGGCACCCCTACAGGTAACTTGTAGGGGTGCCCTTAATGGGTACCCTGGATCTACGCTTAATAATAGTATTTTTAAACTGGTGCAAGATGTGAGTATCGCTAATTTACCCCCTCTAGTTCGGACTGGACTGCATCTCTCGATCGTGATTGCATCGGTCGGTTTATGCTTAATTTTATTGCCCACCCGTTTACCTGGAATGGAAATTTTGGGCGTTGGCCCCAGTTGGCTGGTAATGTGGACGATTACCTGGAGTCTGAATCGATCGATTTGGCACGCAGCTACGGCGGGAATTGTGCTGGGATTGATTCAGGATGGGATGACTTTTCCCGCTACGACAACACTCGGCACTGTACCCACTCACGTTTTGAGTTTGACAATTGTGGGTGTGCTAGCTTTTGGGCTACACAAGCAACGCTATCTAGACGATACAATTTTATCAGCGAGTATTGCCGCTTTCTTGCTGACGATCGTGAGTGAATTTGTTACTGGATTACAATATTTTCTAGAAACCGCGATCGAGCAATCTCCAGCAGCCAGCATGAATAGTCTCAATTACCTCTGGACTAATCAATCTTTAGTTGTGCTAATTGCTGCTATTCTCAGTGGTTTATGGATGCCTATTCTCTATTATCCATTGAGTTTCTGGTGGCGGAGGATGGCAGCAAATGATAAGTTTGGTTGATATTCACAAAACAGTTAAATCGATCGTCTTGTAAATTAATAGTAGATTCCTGATAACCAATAGTCTCGATCGAACTATTAAAATCTGGAAGGCGACCAAGTAAATCTCAAAATCCGCCAAAACCCCGATCTCAGCGATCGCCATTTTGAGCTACAATCAGAGCATAAAGTACATAGCTACTATTCAACATGAGTATTAACACCGTTCATTTGGTTGGCAGAGTTGGTGGCGATCCCGAACTGAAATGGTTTGAGGGATCGGGGAAATGTGTCTGTACCCTCACCCTCGCAGTCAATCGCCGCAGCAAAAATCAGGATCAACCCGACTGGTTTAACCTCAAAATCTGGGGTAAAACTGGCGAAATTGCTAAGAATTACGCCAAGAAAGGCAGTCAAATCGGCATCAAGGGATCGCTCGAAGTCGAAACCTGGATCGACAAAGCCACAGGTACCGAACGTTCTCGCCCAGTGATCAAGGTTGACAGTCTAGATCTGCTCGGCTCGAAGAAAGACAATGCCGAAGCAATGCCTGACTACATGTAAGTACAAGGAGGGCGGGCATGA
>JANXVE010000123.1 GCA_025351825.1 Chamaesiphon sp. 341R_metabat_111
TCGATTCGCCCCCCAGCCCCCAATTCTGGGGGAGCCAATCTCTGGAAAGTCCCCCAGAATTGGGGGATTTAGGGGGCAATTAACCTAGAAACGAAGCAAATAAAACTTGTGTATACACGGTAGCCTTGGAAAGGGGAGGAGCCAATCTGTCAGTTCTCCAATTTAATTTGGTATTACTAATAACTCTTCAAGTACTCGCTTAAAATCAGCCGATTTATTTCTATTCACTATTCACGATCCACTACTTCGGAAAATAAACCGTACCAATTTGCCCAATCAAAGCAGTTGGTTTGGGATTGGTGAATTCGACTTCAATCCGTTGAGTGGATCGATCGGATTGTGGTATAATATTAGCAATTATCCCGCCTATTTCTTGGCTGTCGATCGCCATTCCGACTTTGACGATCGTGCGTTGGCCAATTTTGAGCAGTCTAGCTACTTGGGGTTCTAGATCTAGACCGATTTTGAGTTTACGAGGGTTGGTAATACTGACTAATCTGATTCCAGTGGATACTCGATCGCCTGTGGATAGAGCAACCTCGGTGGTAGTGCCAGCAATTGGTGCGGTAATATTGACGGTTGTAGGTTCGAGAACTGGCTTCTGAGTAATTGGTAGATTTTTGGCCGCAATCGGCAGGGTTTTGGGACGTTGGAGTTGTTGCAACCTAATTCCGATCTGTTGGCTATCTGCTTGGGCGGCTTGGAGTTGTGCTTGGAGCTGATGGAGTTGCCCTGCTTGTTCTTTGAGTGCAAGCTGTTGCTGTAGCTGAGTGGATTTAGCTTGAGCGGCTTGTTTGGTAGTCGCGACTTCGGCAGCAGCGATCGCACTATCATAGTCAGACTGGGCAATATTTAGATCGGCTTGGGCGACTGTCATCTCTTTTTCTGCTTGCTCCAGCCGCTCTAGGGAAATTGCACCTTCACTTTGATACTGAGCCAATCGATCGTAGGTGGCTAATGTTCGATCGTAGATTGCTTGAGCACGAGTAATCGCCTCGCGCTTTTGGTTGAGCACAAATTGTTCTGGTCGATCTGCGCTAACTGTGGTGAGCACATTAGCCTTGGCAACTTGGGCGCGGAGGGGTGCAATATTGCGCTGATAATTGACGATTGCTAATTGGATTGTTTTGATGCGTCCGAGAGCTGCTTGCTGTTCGCCCATGAGTAGTTGTTCTTGCTGGCGGACTTGCTGCTGCTGCTGAAATACTTGTTGCTGCTGCTGGGAGGCTTGCTGAAGTACTGTTTGCTTTTGTCCGGCGACAGCTTGCTGTTGCTGAAGGATCTTGGCTTGGTTAGCTTGTTCGGCATCAACGTTCCGAATCGTCAATAATGGATCTCCAAGTTGAACCGACTGTCCCACTTTGACATGGGTTGCCACGATCGATCCTGGCATAGTTGCATCGATTTTAGTCACATGCAATGGTTCAATTTTGCCCGTAAAGGGGAGATTACCAATTTGCTGAGATCGATCCTGATTGCTAGGCGGATTAGCAGGTTTTTTTAAGCCCTGTCGGAGTAAATAGAGCGAAAACGTCAGCCCCAATCCCGCTAATACCAGTGCCGCAGCCTGATACCACCCGATTGATTTGCGTGCTTGTCGGGTTGCCGTAACATCTAAAATTAATTCTGAAGGTAGATCGAATTCGGAATTTGGGGCAATCGACTTATGCTTATTGATGCCAGTTAATTCCAAGCCGCCAGGATAGTCCATCGGATCTAGCTTCGATTTTCGATCTGACAATCCTGCAACAGCTTTATTTGGAATAAATTTTTCAAATAATCCAGGCGCAATCTGCATATAGCCCCGATTGACAAACCGTACCGCATCACAAATTTCTTGAGCTGGGGCACCTTTTAGAATATAACCATTGGCTCCGGCATAGAGCGATTTCGCGACATACTCATCGCTATCGTGACTACTTAGGACGAGTACTTTGGTTTTGAGCGAGCTGTGAGAAATAATTTTGGTGGCAAGTACCCCATCTATATCGGGCATCTCCATATCCATGAGCACGACATCAGGGAGCAGTAATTTTACCTGCTCGATCGCATCATAGCCATTGTCTACCATGCCGACGATATCAAAGTCTGGCTCAGTCTCCAATAGGGACTTTAGCCTTTCTCTAATGCTCTTCTGGTCATCTACCAGGAGAATGCGAATCATGTCCAATTCCTTAATATTGTGATACTCATTACCAATTGACTGATGCTGTTGTTATTCGGTTCACTTACAAGGTTTGAAAATATATGCCTACAACACACAACCATATTATTACCGATCTAGGTGATCTCGATCGCTTACATTTGCTACTTAAGGGTTCATTTTTTACCACTCTAAAGTATTGTTCGACAGACAGCCTGTTATGGAGACATTACAAATACTATTATTGTGCTTGTAGCAATTATCACTCAAGCCATGAGATTTGCGATGGGGATGAGATCACAGCTTACTACTTTTCGGTCAAGTGGCGGAGTAGGGGATGGGAGACTGGGGGACTGGGAGACTGGGGTAGGTTTCTGTTGCATGTCGATCGGGGATTCTCGATCGACACATCATATATTTATTTTGATAAATTTAGCTGGTGAGCAATTTAGGGCAATGCCCACCCTCGTTAGCTAAAGTTTAAGGTCTAAATCTTAGAATCTGTCGTCTGCTTGTCGATCGATCGATTTGCCTTTGATATTGAGCCAATGTTCTCGGTAGAGTAATTCTAGCTGATTTCCCGCGCCGCGAAATAAGTTGATTTGACCAAATATCAATCCTTGAAATAGCCGATAAAAGCCGAGACTGACGATCGCGACGATCATGCCAGTCGCTGTGGAAATTAAGGATTCGCTAATCCCCAAAGTTACCGTGCCACCAGCGGAGGTGCCCAAATCGCCTAGTTTGATCCCACTGAGCGATCGAATCAAGCCTAATACTGTTCCGAGTAATCCCAGCAAGGGAGCCAGGGCGATGATTGATTCCAAGGATTTATCACCCTTTCGCATCTTGGCAATTTCTTCCTCTGCTGATGCTTCGAGGGCGAGTTTGAATGTCTCAGGATCGGGATTTGTGCGCTTGAGCGGAGCGTAGAGAAATCTGCCAATTGGTTTGCGATTGCGTTCTTGTTTGGCAATTTGGGCAGCGGTGTCCCATTCATCATTGGCACTAGCTTCTAATACCCGCTCGATCAGTTCTTCTTCTTTCCTAGTCGTTTTGAACCAAAACCACAGCCGTTCAAAGATTGTCGCTAATGATAAAATTGACAACCCAAATAATGGCCACATCGTTGCACCACCTTTCTCAAACAATTCTCTAGCATCCATAGGTTAGTTGTTAGTTGATAGTTGATAGTCGATCGTTAAAGAACTATGGCAATCCTATTTAATTTTCCCGTAGTAACGTTAACCTGTAGAAATAATGCTTCGTTTGTAATAAGCATAGACAAATGATACCTGCCCAAAGATCCACGCATCTGACTTGGAATCGCTATTGAGTTAAATGTATCTCCACTTACAGTAACATCTGACTTGCCCAAGCTGTGCAACAATAGTTCAAATAAAGATTTAGATTTTCCCTCATAAAGTGATGAATATGTTGAATAGTCTGCAAACAGCCTTTGCTAGTAACCAAGTCCTCAAAGTCATCAGTGGGCTAAATAATTTTGATGTCGATCGAGTTGCTGCTGTGGTTCGAGCTGCCGATCGAGGTGGTGCTACATTCTTAGATATCGCTGCCGATGCTGATTTAGTGCGGATGGCGCGTCAGCTCACCAATTTACCAATCTGCGTTTCTGCTGTTGACCCCCAATTATTCGTCGCTTGTGTCGAAGCTGGTGCGGACTTAATTGAGATCGGTAACTTCGATAGTTTCTACGCGCAAGGTATCCGATTTGAAGCTGATGAAGTTTTAGACCTGACTGTGGCTACTCGTGCCTTGTTGCCTCATATTACCCTGTCTGTGACAGTTCCCCATATCTTGACGCTGGACAAGCAAGTTGAGCTAGCTCAAGCTCTCGTCGCAGCGGGTGCAGATATTATCCAAACCGAAGGTGGTACTAGCAGTGCGCCAACTCATTCAGGTACCCTGGGTTTAATTGAAAAGGCGGCACCTACCCTGGCTGCTGCTTATGAAATCTCTCGTGCAGTGAGCGTACCCGTACTCTGTGCGTCTGGTTTGTCTAGCGTGACTGCACCGCTGGCAATTTCGGCTGGTGCGGCAGGTATCGGCGTGGGTTCGGCAATCAATAAGCTCAATGATGAGCTGGCAATGATTGCGGTTGTTCGTAGTTTGGTTGAAGCTTTGGCTGCTACCCGTGCTGCTGTCAGAGTTTAGTCTACTAGTGCTAGCGTAGTCGATCGGGTACCCCTACAGATTAGTTGTGGGGGTAAGATTTAAGATTGGCAATGTTAACCTGTAGGGGCGGTGCTTCATGCCCGCCCTCTAGGGTTCAAGCTAACCCCCAATCCCTAGATTGACAAATATCAACTAAAATACAGATTAGTCTCCTCGTGATAATGGAACACTTTCTGTGATTTCTAACCTAATTGCTGACTTTCGGATTATCTTCGATCGCGATCCCGCTGCGCGTAACTGGGTAGAGGTTCTATTTTGTTATCCAGGACTACAAGCGTTGTCGCTACATCGTTTTGCCCATTTACTCCATACATTGCGGATACCATTTGTTCCCCGATTTATCTCTTATTTATCGCGATTTTTTACGGGAATTGAGATTCATCCAGGTGCGACGATCGGCAAGGGCGTATTTATCGATCATGGCATGGGTGTAGTAATTGGTGAAACCGCAATTATTGGTGATTATGCTCTAATTTATCAGGGCGTTACCCTCGGCGGTACGGGTAAAGAAAGTGGCAAACGCCACCCAACCCTGGGCGAAAATGTGGTGGTTGGGGCAGGTGCGAAGGTATTGGGCAATCTGCAAATCGGTAGCAATGTCAGAATTGGGGCGGGTTCGGTAGTACTGCGTAGTGTACCTTCGGATTGCACGGTAGTCGGGATTCCAGGTCGGATTTTGTATCGAGCGGGTGAGAAAATGGGGCCATTGGAGCATGGTAATCTCCCCGATACTGAAGCAGAAGTAATTCAGGCACTACTCGATCGAATTGAGAGTTTAGAAAAACAAGTTCAGAAGATCCAAGTCGAACAAACTTGCAATGCGATCGCCCAAGGGATTGAAACACCCTCAGCAGAAGGGATTGAGCTACCGCCAAGCTGTCAATTAAACGATAAAGTTATTCGCCAATTTTTGGACGGTGCGGGGATTTAGCTTCGGTGAGATTCTCCCAATAGGGGTAACTCATGAAGCGGCGGTTTTATTCTCCTGGGGGAGAGGCTCCGCCAACGGAGGTTCCCTCCGAATAAAAAAACCGACAAGACATTACCCCTACCTGTGAATTAAGATTGTCAAGAATTACTTATCTTCTTTGTCTTTACCTTCCAATCGAATTACTCGCCGTTTCAACAACCGAGTTTGTCGAGAGTTGTCAGCTAGCTCATAGTTGAGGTCATCATTGTAAGACATCAAAGATTTAAACCCCTCACGGATCATCACGCTTTGAGTACCTTCGATACTGTCAATTCGGTGACGCAGATCTGTTACATCTTCACGCAGGGCATTGACATTCTGGTTGATAGCAGTAATTTGCTGGTGTGTCGCTGACATACTCTGTTGCATGAGATCGCGCAACTGAGCAATTTGAGACTCGATTCGATCGAAACGTTCTTCTGACATATGCTATGGTGAAATTAAGAATTGAGAATTGTTTTGAAATACGGCTTTAGGTATCAGCTAAAGCCGTATTTCTATTGTAAGCCAAGATTGCGAAGTATCTTAATCAGGAACTTGTAAGCTAGATCGATCGTCGCAATGTGCTGGACGCTGGCGATCGATTCTCCAAGTCAGAAGCTATTGCTAAGACATGGTGGCGGGTGCCAGGTTGCATTACACTAAGTTCAAACCCCGCATTTACCCTTCGTAAAATTTCGACAATGATAAATAAACCATTAGCAGCTCTGTGTTTGGGCTTAGTTTTGCAATTAGGTTATTTACCAGTTAGTCTGGCTGCTAATGAGAATAAACCTGTCGATCGAATTATCGGTTGCGATCTGATGATTGCGGGTGGTGGATTGAGTGGTACGGCAACGGCTTATGAGAGCTTACTCGCTGGCAAAACAGTCTGCATGACAGAAATCACTGACTGGGTAGGTGGACAGATTACCGCCCAAGGTGTGTCAGCTCTGGACGAACGCCCGACTCAACGCGCCAAGAAGTATTTCCCACGGGGCTATTTGGAATTTCGGCAAAAGATTCAGGACTATTATGGCAAGCTCAATCCTGGTGATTGCTGGGTGAGTGAGGCTTGCTTCCTGCCCAAGGATGCTAACAATATTTTGTATGGGATGTTGCGGACAGCCGAGCGCAAGGGTAAAGGAAAATTACACTGGTATCCCAATACTGTGGTCAAAAATCTGATCGTCGGCAAACGCGGTGATGGACAGCAAATTAACGGAGTGGTGGCAATTCAGCACACACCTCAGCCTGGAGCTGCGCCTTTAAATACTGAAACCTTATCGCAAACGATCGAAGATTCTTACAGTTATCGCGATTCGCCCAAGTTTCAGAAGCAGAAAATTATCTTTATCCCACCCTATCGCACCGCCAAACAGCAAGCATCTACCCCTGCAAATTGGTATGTAGTAGATGCCACGGAAACTGGTGAATTGGTGGGTTTAACCGATGTCCCCTATCGGCTGGGACTCGATCCGCGCACGGCGGAAGAACCTTCATCCGCTAGTACTACTGGCGATCCTTACTGCACCCAGGGATTTACCTATCCCTTTGCAATGGAAACCACTGCAACTCCCCAACCTCAGGTGCCACCAGCTTTCTATGCACAGTATGCCCCCTACTATAGTTACGAACTCAAACGATTGGCTGATTTTGGGGTAGTTTATAGCTATCGGCGGATCTGGAGTCCAGGGGAAGGTAAGCCAGCCAAATTCGGTGGAATTAACTATGCCGCTCCTACCACTGGCGATATCTCGATGCAAAACTGGACATGGGGCAATGATTATCGCCCTGGTAGTGCCCAGGATAACTTAATTCTCGATCGATCCCAGCTCCAAATCGGCAAACAACTAGAGCCAGACGGCTGGATGGGTGGACTCCGCACTGATACCCTTCGTAAAGGCGAAGAAAATGCTCAAGGGTTCTATTATTGGTTAGTTGCTGGCGAAACTGATTCCCGCGCCAATCCCGATCCAAAATCGCCTAACCACTGGTTGAAAACACCCAATCCGAATCAACGTTACCTGGCTGGCTTGAATTCGCCAATGGGTACAGCCCACGGTTTATCCAAGTATCCATACATTCGCGAAGGGCGAAGAATTATCGGTAGACCTAGCTATGGATACAAAGATGGGTTTATGGTATCAGAGGTAGATATGAGCCGCAACAACCTGCTCGATTCCAAAAAGTTAGCCAAACTCACTCCAGCACAACAGCGTCAGTTACGGGCAGATTTAGCTGGTGATAAAGCCTTAAATGTCTTGACTGGAGATCCAAAGGTACCGACTCGCAATCGATCGACTATTTATGCCGATACAATTGGAATTGGGCACTATGCGATCGATTTCCATCCCTGTATGCAAAACAGCCCCCACGAATCCCCCAACAATGTGGAACGAGCGGGTTCGCGCAATGGCGAAGGACAAGCCTACCCCTTCCAAATTCCGCTTCGCGCCATGATTCCCCAAAAAATTGATAACATGTTGGTAACTGGTAAAAGTATTGCCACCAGTCATGTCGCTGCTGCCGCCTACCGGATCCACTCCTTTGAATGGTCGGCTGGTGCCGCTGCTGGTACTACCGCCGCATTTGCCCTCGAACGGGGCGTGACACCCGCTCAAATCGTCGAATCGCTCCCGAACCCATCACCCGCGATCGTCGAGCTACGCAAGCGGCTAGAAGCCAACAACAACCCGACTTCCTTCCCGAATACTTCGATTCTGAATAATAATTGGCAAGATTGGAAATAAATTTCTATGGTGTTTACGACGGATCGATCGAGTCAAGCAGTTCTCTCACCGCCCAAGCCTTACCCAAATTTTAAGGTGATTGTGTTGAATGATGATTTCAATACATTTGAGCATGTCAGTACAACGTTGATGACTTACTTACCTGGGATGGGTGAAGAGCGGGCGTGGGAACTCACCAATCAAATCCACTTCGAGGGACAGGCGATTGTCTGGGCTGGCCCTCAAGAGCAAGCGGAGCTGTATCACCAGCAGCTTCAGCGAGCTGGCTTGACGATGGCTCCGTTGGAGGGGGCTTAAGCAGTTTAGATTAATTGAGAATTGAGAATTGAGAATTAAGAATTGAAAATTGGGTTTTTAGAGTAGGGATTTGAACTCCTACTCTTTGTTAAGTGCAATGGTAAAAATCTGCGCTAATTACCGATCTTCTATTGGTGCAAGATGTGAGTTAATTTAAGCAGATCGAATCAATCGTTGTGGGCATGTTCAAATTCATAGACATAAAATAAACCAATTAATTTGTGAATACCATAGCCTACTGCGGTTAATCCCAACGAAATTGCCACCCGCCCAGCAAATGCGATCGAAATGAGCGCGGTTTGGTGAGATTGGGCAAGAGATTGAGATTCTAATAGAATTGCGATCGCCAGTACCACAATTGCCAATCCATAGCTGCCAGCTCGTGCCCACTGCAACCGTTTGAGAGCTGTTTGGCAATATTGACAATTGAGAGTATGTGTCTGCCAAACATCAAATAATACTCGTTTATCCCGTTCCACAGGCGGTAAACTGCGATCGCAATCGGGATCCCAATCTACGCCGCCACCAGCTCGATATTCGAGCCACTGCCGGAAAGTAACGATCATTTTATCTTGAGGATTGGGTGTGTAAACCGCATTTAGCCACCGATCTTTGGTGGCAATATTTCGCTCCTGATAATGTAGGAAAACTAAATCCTGATGGAGAAAAACTGATGCGAGAATATGTCCCAACCAAGTTGGCATTGGGAGGGCAAATAAGCCCAATCCTGGCGGTAATTTCCCCTGAGGATTTTTGACTAAGATCTGCGCGCCGATATGCCGACACCAGCCAGGGCGAGTCGGTGTAGCATACAATACTAAGATTAGCTGACCTTCGTCGCTAAAAGTAGTCGTGATCTTCATCAGACAGGGGGGTTGAAAATCATGCTCAGTGCCGACAGTTGACACTTCTTCACCCTGACTCACTCCAAACGAAAACCCCTCTTGGGTCGAAATTTCTCGCAGTCGGGGCATATCATAATACTTTGCATCACGATATCGATCGCCAACGATGCCATGATGAGATACAGGCACATGAGCGGGATCGGCGACATTTTCCATAAAATAGTCCCAACCATAGGGCATGTCCCGAATATTCCAGAATAACTTGACGATGCGATCTGACTGTCCTTCAAGTTCGGGAATCAGTCTCGGCGATCGATTTTTACTCTCACTCTCACCCTTTGCCCCAGGTTCCGCCCATACCCAGAGCAGTCCCTGGGCTGCCTGAGTCGGATATGCGATCGCGCAGGACTTTGGATTGGCACGGTGTCTAGCTTCTAATTCTGGATTTTGGGATTGGGGAATTTTGACACAGTTGCCATCACCATCAAATCGCCAAGCATGGTAAGCACATAGCAACGTCCCATCAGCCTCAATTCGCCCTTCTGATAGTGGAGCCAACCGATGGGGACAAGCATCGACAAAACATCGCCACTGCTGAGTGCCATCCCGCCATAGCACCACATCTTTCCCCAATAACTGAAATGCATGAGGTTTCTGGGGATCCAAGAATTCAATTACGGCAACTGGATACCATTGCTGCGTCCATTGAAAAGTCTCGGATTCGCTCTGGTTATTTACTTCAGATTCATCAGCAACGATCGAAATAGCTGTCATACTCAGGGGGTTTGATGCTGAAGTTTGTACCTCTATATTGAAACAGATTTATTCAGTTGCGGTCAATATGAATTATCTACAATACGATCGGGACTTTGAATTAGTGTTGCTGTCATAACTGCTCCCACGCAAAACGGTCGCTACAGCTATTTTACTCAGAAATGCGATAGTTTAGTGATTGCAATCGAAATCTTCCGGAACCAGAGCTACATCGATTGAATACCATACATATATCCGCGTTTTTTGCCTAATAGTAATTTCGCGATCTGACACTCATCATCTAAAATATATGGCGAAGAAAGGCATTGTAGCAGCGGCACTATTAGCAGCCTCTGCTGGAGCGGGTTTTGCAGGTTATCGATATGTCTACGGCGGTGATACCAATCCTAGCGATCTAGCAGCAGTGATTCCCGCAGACGCATACGCAGTGGCTTATATTTCCAATGAACCAGAAGCTTGGGCAAAGCTAGAAAAATTTGGAAATCCAGCCGCTCAAAATATCATCAAACAGCAAGTAACTGAGGCGCAACAAAAATTACTCGCTCAGACCAAAATGGATTTCAACACAGATATTCAACCGTGGTTGGGTAATACGATCGTTGCCATTTTGCCAGATGCTGGTAGTAAGTCTAATAAACCCCATCTGTTAATTGCGATCGGGATTAAAGATAAACTCAAGGCTCTAGACTTTGCGAATAAACTCAAAGCACAGAGCAAAGAAGCTACTAAAGAATTTGACTATAAAGGCATCAAAATTACTGACAGTGGTAAAGGCAGTGGCGAAACATTTTCGGCAATCGTAGACGACAGGTTGGTGATTGCACCAGAGCAGCATAGTCTAGAACTAGCCATCGACACCGCCAAAGGACAACCATCCCTCACTAGTAAAGCGGGTAACGATTGGTTCAAGGGTGATAAGGTCGGACTTCAGCAGCCAATTATGGCATTTTATATTCCTGATTATGTCTTAGCAGTTCAGCAATTACTTAAAGCTGGCAAACAACCTGCCACCCTCGATGCAGTTACCCTGACTCAGTTGCGAAAGATTCAATCTTTTGGTGGCGGGATTGCGATCGAAGATGCTGGAATTAGGATGAAATTAGTCGCCAAAACTGATGGCACTACGCTAAATTTACCCAAAACATCTGCTAAATCGATCGGTAGTTTTCCGGCTGAAACCTTTGCTGTATTTGGTGGTACTGGATTGAACCAAATTTGGACAGAAACAAACAAAATTGTGGCGGCTCAACCAGCTACTCAACAAGTTTTCACCCAGATGCGTCAAAGCTTTACTCAGTCCACCCAACTAGATTTGGATAAAGATGTATTTAGCTGGATGGGTGGTGAATATACTCTGGGGATGATGCCCGTTAGTCAAGGGATGATGGCTCAGGCGGGCTTTGGCGGTGCCTTGACGATCGATAGTACCGATCGAGCCGTTACCGACAATACGATGACTAAGCTGACCAATTTAGCCAAGGGTGCGGGCTTGAGTGTCGAGCCACGTCAAGTCGGCAGTACTCAGATTATCGATGTCAAAGCCCCAATGGGACAAGGGACGATTTTTAGCTATGGCTGGTTGTCCGACAAATCCTTATCCGTGACTATGGGCGATGGATTGATGGACAAGATTGCCACCCACTCCGGCGAATCGATCGATCGAACCTCCAATTTCACCACCGCACTGGGGGCAATGCCAAGTGATAAACAAAGTTACGCCTATATCGACATCGAAAAAATCTTTGGTTTATTCAATGGCAAAATGAGTGCGGCAATGATGGGCAAAGCAATTCCCGCCGATGTCAATGCGCTGATTACTTCTGTGCAGGGAGTAGGCATGAGTTCGACTCAATCAGACAAGAACACCAATCAGTTTGAAGCACTACTTACTTTAAAGCCAGCTACTGCTGTTCAGGTGTCAAAGTAGACATCGGAGTACTAATTTAACCAATTGTTAACCGTGATTTTAGCCGATCGCGGTTTACTATTTGTGCCCGAACCCGATCCATTGAGCAACATTAATTTGAACCGATACTCATAAAGACCAATCTTCGTTCTTTAATCCTGGCACCTGCTCAAAATCTTTGCGATTGCGGGTGATAACAATGCCATCGTGGGCAAGAGTAATGGACGCAATACGGAGATCTTGCGTTCCAATCCGAATTCCCATTTGTCGAAACTGTCTAAAATAATCGTCAGCCACGAGACTATATGGCAGAATTTCCAACTCAGAGAAAAAAGAAACCGTTGCAATGAGTCGATTGTAAGCAGCAACCAAAACTTCAGGCGTTCTTGCCTTCCTAATCTGAGCTAACCGCCCAGTACATTGTTCCTCGACTGTAATTGCAGTCGTTTTGATGATTACACCATTTGCTCTTGCGATCCTAATGCGATTGAAAAGCTGTGAATGATTACGTTGATAAAGACTCAAAAGATCGGTATCAATAACGTATAAGGTCATCGATTAACCTCTGCTGCATCAACCTCATGACGATAGGCTTTCATTTCTGCTAAAAAATCATCAAAAGTCGGATCGTCTTTGAAAATTCCGGCATTGGCAATCCAGGGGTCACTTTTTTCCAACGATTTCTCACTGAGCACATCAATATCGATTGTGACTAGTTTTCCATTCTTAAACTGAGCATCAAGAATGTCTTTGAGTCTATCGATTGCCTCTTTCTCTGTGATCCCATTGGCGGTTACATTTGGCAATCCCACGACAGAAGCCATGAAATTTCGATCTGTGGGATTTTGGACAAATACTTGATACTGCATCGTCGAAACCTACTCTGAGGATTGGAAGGACGGTTGTAAGTACATTTTAACTTAAAAAGTAATTTAACCAATTGTTAACCGCGATCTCAGCCGATCGCGGTTTACTATTTGTGCCCGAACCTGATACATTGAGCGAATAGTGACCGATGAAGTAATAATTGTACTCTCGCATATATGAAAGTCCTGGTGATTGGCGGTGATGGTTATTGTGGGTGGGCAACTGCGCTGTACCTGTCCAACCGAGGGTACGATGTCGGAATTTTGGATAGTTTGGTGCGGCGACATTGGGATTTAGAACTAGGTGTAGAGACCCTTACACCGATTGCTTCTATCCATCAACGGATTAACCGCTGGCAAGAATTGACAGGTAAATCGATCGAGCTATTCATCGGCGATATCAATAACTACGACTTCTTGCAAAAGTCTCTACAGAAATTCCAGCCTCAAGCTGTCGTCCATTTCGGCGAGCAGCGTTCGGCACCATTTTCGATGATCGACAGAGAACATGCCGTGCTGACTCAGGTAAATAACGTGGTGGGCAATCTCAACCTGCTCTATGCCCTGCGAGACCATTTCCCCGACTGTCACCTGATCAAATTAGGCACGATGGGCGAGTATGGTACGCCAAATATCGATATCGAAGAAGGCTACATCACGATCGAACACAATGGTCGCAAAGATACTCTACCCTATCCCAAACAGCCAGGTAGTTTCTATCACTTGAGCAAGGTGCATGATAGTCACAATATCCAATTTGCTTGCAAAGTCTGGGGCATCCGCGCCACAGATCTCAATCAGGGCGTAGTATACGGCGTGCTGACTGAAGAAACAGGCATGGATGAACTATTGATCAATCGGCTCGACTACGATGGCATCTATGGTACAGCCCTAAATCGATTTTGCATCCAAGCCGCGATCGGCCATCCTTTGACAGTTTATGGTAAGGGTGGTCAAACTCGCGCCTTCCTGGACATCCGCGATACGGTAAGATGCATCGAACTAGCGATCGAAACTCCCGCCAAACCTGGTGAATTCCGCGTCTTCAACCAGTTTACAGAGCTGTTTAGCATCAACGATTTGGCTCTAAAAGTCCAGCAGGCAGGAATTACCCTCGGACTAAAAGTAGAGATTCAATCGATCGATAATCCCCGCATCGAAGCAGAGTCCCATTACTTCAATCCCAAGAATACCAATCTCCTAGAACTAGGACTCCAACCACACTTCCTATCAGACTCTCTCCTCGATTCTCTCCTCAATTTTGCTATCAAATATCAGGCGAGGGTCGATCGGGGGCAGATTTTGCCGCAGGTAAGTTGGGGAATTAGACTTTAGGATTTGGGCGTTAGGCTTTAGGGAAGAAGAAAGACGCTCGATCTGACTCCTAAAGCCTAATCTCTAAAGCCTAAAGCCTAATCTCTAAAGCCTAACGCCTAACCCCTAACTTCCCCCCGATTGATGTAAAATAGTAAAAAATAAGATGCTGTGTTCGGAGAAATAGATTTTATGAAACGGTTTGCTCGTCTGCTCGTTGTCTTCAGTCTTTGCTTGACTTGCTTTGTTGGTGTTTCTCAACAAGCAATGGCAGCTAGTTTGAATAGCTCCACAATTTTGGCTGCTGCGCCTGAAGCAGTAATTACCAATAGTGCTGATGATAAATTAAGTACAGACTTTGGTAAGAAGATTGACTTGAATAACACTAACGTTCGCTCTTTCCGTAAGTTTGCAGGACTCTATCCTACCATCGCCAAGAAGGTAGTAGACAATGCTCCTTACAAGGCTATCGAAGATGTGCTGAATATTCCTGGTTTAAGCGAGAAGCAAAAGGAAACGCTCACAGCCAACCTCAACAACTTCACCCTGACTGCTACAGATGATATCTTCAACGAAGGTGGCGATCGCTATAACAATGGTTATTACTAACAGTTATCACTAATTGATAGTAATAACCTCGTCATCTCCCACCCTGAATTCAAGGTGGGATTTTTTGTGCCGTCGATCGCAGATAATGGGAATTAGTGGTTTAGTGACTAGTGGTTTAGTGGTTTAGCGAGTAATCAATTGAGTCCCCCAGTCCCCACACCTCCCACACTCCCCACCCTCCCCACACCCCCACCCCTCCCATGCCCCTACCTACTAGCTTTGATGTCATCGTCGTTGGAGCGGGAGCGGCTGGATTATACTCTGCATTGTGTCTACCATCCGCTCTGAGGGTGGCAATTGTGAGCAAGGCTGACTTACCACTATCGGCTAGTGATTGGGCACAGGGGGGGATTGCGGCGGTAGTGGATCCACAGGACTCGGTGGGTTTGCATATTGCGGATACTTTACGGGCGGGGGCGGGACTGTGCGATCGATCTGCCGTAGAATTTTTAGTAACTCATGCCGCGCCTTGTATTGATTCGCTGGTAGAGTTTGGAGTAGCCTTTGACAGAGTGAGCGTACCGTCAAGTGGTAGCGTAAGTAGCAAATTAGCATTGACTTTAGAAGCCGCTCATTCTCGTCCGCGCGTATTACATGCGGCTGACACTACGGGACGAGCCTTAGTTAGTACTTTAGCCGATCGAGTATTAGCACAACCAAATATCACCGTATTTACCCATGCTTTCGCGCTAGATTTGTGGCTGGAAGCTGAAGCGTGCAAGGGAATTAGTCTGCTGTACCAGGGCGAAATTAGTTGGGTTACAGCTACTGCCGTCGTCTTGGCGACTGGTGGCGGTGGACAAGTATATGCTCAAACTACCAATCCTGAAGTCAGTACTGGAGATGGAGTCGCAATGGCATATCGGGCAGGCGGTGGACTGCGCGATTTGGAATTTGTCCAGTTTCATCCGACAGCCCTCACAAAAGCTGGTGCGCCGAGATTTTTGATTAGTGAAGCGGTGCGGGGTGAAGGTGCTCATTTAGTCGATGACAACGGCTATCGGTTTACCTTTGACTACCATCCAGCCGGAGAACTTGCCCCCAGGGATGTCGTCAGTCAGGCGATTTTTAGTCATTTACAAAAAAACAGTGCCGATCCGACTAAAGGCTGCGTCTGGCTCGATCTCAGCCCGATTCCTGAAGCTCAGATTCGCCATCGCTTCCCGAATATTATCCAAGTTTGTCAACATTGGGGGATTGATATTCTGCACGAGTTGATTCCGGTTGCGCCAGCAGCACACTATTGGATGGGTGGAGTCCAGACGGATTTGATGACGCGAACAAGCATTCCTGGGGTGTATGCAGTGGGTGAAACTACCAGCACTGGAGTGCATGGAGCCAATCGGTTGGCGAGTAATTCCCTATTAGAATGTGTGGTATTTGGTGCTCAATTAGCTCAACTCCCAGTTGAGCCACTAGCAGCAGTTGAGAGCGGGTCGATCGATTCTCTGCTAGAGCCGCTGTGCGATCGAGTAGAGTTGAATCTACCCTTGGAGAAGCAATTAGAACACGATTGCAATTGGGTAGATATTGTTGAAAATATCCGCAAAGAATTACCGATTTTAATGTGGCAGGCGGCGGGAATTTGTCGAGAGCAGCGTAGTCTAGAACTAGCCATCGATCGAGTTAAACTGCTCCAATTAGAATTTAATAATTTACCGATTAGTCAATTAATTGTCCAGATTTTACCACCGCAGACTAGAGTTTTATCGCCCAAAATATCAGAACAAGAACTAGAAGTTTGGGGCGAAACTCGCAATTTATTAGATATTGGACTACTAATTTTAACTGGTGCTATGATCCGAACTGAAAGTCGCGGAGGGCACTATCGTACTGATTTCCCATCGATCGATCCAGCGTGGCAACTACATACCCTAGTCAGTGGAGATCTATGGTCTAAGTCTGAATTACTGGAATAAATGCTTATGGTTTATCACAATTATTTAAGTAGGGGCAATTCATGAATTGCCCCTACTTAAATAATTGTGATGTTAAAACTGCTGATTATTTCCGTGCTACCAACCACTCCATTACTGACTGACCCAAACTAACATTATTAAACCTGTCGATCTCGCGAATTCCAGTCGGACTAGTGACATTTATTTCAGTCAAATAACCACCAATCGTATCAATACCTACAAAATACAAACCAGCAGCTTGCAACTTCGGCGCAATCTCCGCACACATCTGATATTCTCGATCGGTAATATCGACTTTTTCACTTCGTCCACCCACCGCCATATTCCCCCGAAACTCCTTCCCTGTCGGAATCCGATTCACAGCACCGATGGGTTTGCCGTCGAGTAAGATAATCCGCTTATCCCCATCTGTTGCCGCAGGTAAAAACTTCTGAATCATCAGTGGCTCCCGTGCTCGTCCAGTGCTAACTTCAATCAGCGAATTGAAATTGCGATCGTCAGGAGTCAGAAATAGAATCCCCTCCCCACCCTTCCCGCCCAGAGGTTTCAGTACTGCGGCACCGTGGGTTTCCACAAACTGCCGGATCACCACCTTATCTCGCGACACGATCGTTTCGGTCATCCAGCGCGCAAATTGCAGGGCAAACATTTTCTCATTGGCATTGCGGAGTCCAGACGGGCTATTTACTACCAGCGTCTTCGCCGGATCGAGACAATCGAGAATATAAGTAGCGTAGAAATAAGCCACATCCGCAGGTGGGTCTGTCCGCATGAACACGGCATCCATTTCACCCAAAGGCTGGAATTCTACATTTCCAAGCTGATACCAGTCTGGTTGAGCCACCCAGCGGCCATCCTGAAGCTGGACGGGTACGAGCTTCACCTGCTGGACAAATGCCCAGGCTTCCCCACCCACTACACTCAATTTCTCAGCCTGAGTAATCCACACCTGATGTCCGAGTCGATCGGCTGCTTCCATCAATGCCACACTAGTATCGTGAGTAGGATCTAATTTGCCGATCGGGTCGATAATAAATGTTAGTTTCATCAGGTCAGGAATTAAGATAGCTCTAGCTAAAATTCTAGGTGTTATTGGTGTTCAGATGCAAGATCTGTGTGCGTTGTGATTAATTACAGGAGGATTTATTGGAGTTTATCAAATGTACATATCTAGCCCATGCTGATGCCATTTTAGACATCTTCAATGAGGCGATCGTCAATTCGACTGCACTATATGATTATCAGCCGCGTCAGCCTGAAAGCATGATCGGTTGGTTTGAAGCAAAAGAGATGGGTAATTTCCCAGTGATTGGCGCGATCGATCGGTTCGATTGCCGAAGGCAGACCAAAGGTCAACGACTACTAGGATTTGCCAGCTATGGCACGTTTAGAAATTGGCCAGCTTATAAGTATTCGATCGAGCATTCAGTCTATATCCATCCTGATTATCGTCGTCAGGGAATTGGGTCGGCACTGATGCAGCAGCTTATTCTCGCCGCCACCGAACAACAATACCACACGATGATTGGTGGCATCGACATGACAAACACCAGCAGTATTGCCCTCCATGAAAAGTTAGGATTCACCCATACAGGTACAATTCAACATGCAGGTTTTAAATTTGGACGGTGGCTCGATCTGGGCTTCTATCAGTTATTACTAGAAACACCATTGGAGCCAACTGATGGCGATTGCTAGAGCTGGCTATCTCGATCGTAGAATTAATCCGATCTGAACGCTTCAAGATTTAGTTAATTTCGATTTTAGGTTTGCTGGAGCTATATAAATCAATGCTTTGCCAACCTTTTTTGTCGATTCCACCAATAAATCTAGATCTACCAGTTGATTCAAATATTTCCTGGCGGTATTACTAGTTATGCTAAAATCACCACTCATCTGCCTGGCAGTAAATTCTCGACCTGGCGATCTTACGGCTTCCTTCAATATCTCTAATTGCTCCCAATTTAGTTTTTTTGATACTGGACTCTTTTTCACCCAATCCATGAATTCATAAAAATCTTTCTGCTTTTTATTTACGTATTCATTGAGAAGTTGAACTGCTCTGCTAATTGTTTCAACTTGATTGTAAATAAAATAAGTAACATCAAAATCATCAGTTTCTGTATAAACAAAAGATTTGTCATAGTCACTGCGCTTTTCTTGAATTAGCTTACTAATTGAGACATATTCAAACAGCCAGTAGCCAGACTTGATAATACTCCAGTAAAAAATTGCCCTCGCAGTTCGACCATTGCCATCACCAAAAGGATGAATGTATCCAATCATAAAATGAAGGATAATCGCTTTGACGATCGGATGAATAAAATTGTTGGGATCTCGATCTCTGTGATCGGTATTAGCAAAATCACATAAGTCATTCAGCCTATCGATGAGAGTATCTACAGCAGGTGGATAAAAGGGATTTTCATCATACGAGTTGGTGATGACAATATTATCATGCTGCCTCAATTCTCCAGCTATTGCATTATTTTCAATTGCTTGATGAGTAGCAATTTCGTGTAGTTCTAAAATCAGCTTAATCGACAAATCCTCATCTTTCTGCTCTAATGCTTTTTTCATCAATAAATAATTATTGAGAATCATCTGCTGAGATTTGTCTTTTGGCTGCAAGCCTTGTTGGAGCATTTCTTTGGCAATTTCTCGCGTAGTCGAAGCTCCTTCTAGTTGCGCTGAAGTTATTGCTTCCTCGAACATCAAGCTTTTGACTAAATATCGATTTTTATCATCACGAGACATTGATAAACCGTCGCTAATTTTACGACCGCCACCAGTCATCGTGTCGATCGAGTGCAATTTAGCAGCCAATGAACTAGGAACACAGTAGCTAAAATGTCGATTTCCTTCAGCTTGCAATGTGCTTAAATGCTTGGCAATGCCCTGACGCAAAATCTTTGTGGCTGTCCATGCCGCCACTTCTTCATCACCTTTCTCAACCCGCCACTTAAATTCATCCCAATGCAGATATTTCCCTTGAGAATTGGTAATTTGGTATTTACCCATCAATGAAAATATTTCGGGTTTTATCTCTCTGACTAGCTCCAAATAAGGCTTGGGAACTCTAATCCTGGGCATAAGTAGTCATTGCGGTTGAACTAATTATTCCAGTATATCAACTTTCAGGGACACAAAACGCAAAATTGCGGTTTTGCGTTTTGTGTTTTGTGCTCATCCTGTTATCCTTTCAGAGCAACGGTTTTAGACAAATTAGATCGATTGCATTATCACGATCGTCTGGCGATCTAGTCAGTTGGTAAGCTGAGACAACGCCCTATTGAAGATTTGACTGGGGCGCATTGCTTGAGTTGCTTTCTCGCTATTTAGATGATAGTAACCACCCAGATCGATCGAGTTACCCTGAGACTGATTTAATTCAGAAACGATCGCACTCTCATTCTCACTCAATTGTTGTGCTAGCACCCCAAACTTTGCTTTAAGTTCGGGATTTCGATCTTGCTCAGATAGAGCCTGTGCCCAATACATTGCCAGATAAAAATGAGTACCCCGATTATCTAATTCATTGACTTTGGTAGAGGGAGATTTACCACGATCTAAATACATGCCATTGGCTCGATCGAGTGTTTCAGCCAAAATCAGCGCGTCGGGATTATTTGTCTTTTGCCCCAAATCTTCTAACGCTACTGCCAGAGCCAGAAATTCGCCCAAAGAATCCCAGCGCAAGTGTCCTTCAGTCACAAACTGCTGGACATGTTTGGGAGCTGAACCGCCTGCACCTGTCTCAAATAAACCACCACCAGCGAGCAGTGGTACGATCGATAGCATCTTGGAACTAGTACCCAGCTCCAGAATCGGGAACAGATCGGTGAGGTAATCCCGCAACACATTTCCAGTTACTGAAACTACATTTTCACCAGCTTTAATGCGATCGCAAGTAAACCGCATCGCCGCTACAGGTGACATGATTTCAATCTCTAATCCAGTTGTATCATGATTGCCAAAATATTCATTCACTTTCACAATTAAATTAGCATCATGAGCGCGATGTTCATCTAACCAAAAAACTGTCGGACAACCCGTAACTCTCGCCCGATTTACGGCTAATTTTACCCAATCCTGAATCGGCAAATCCTTGGTTTGGCACATCCGCCAGATATCACCTTTGTCCACCCGATGTTCCATCAATGTCTCACCAGTAGCGGCTAACACCCGCACCACCCCACCTACTGAAATTTCAAAGGTTTTGTCATGGGAGCCATATTCCTCAGCCTTCTGAGCCATCAAGCCCACGTTGGCGACATTCCCCATCGTTGTCACATCGAACGCACCATGCTCTTGACAGAATTTGATACATTCTTGGTAAATCGTCGCGTAGCATCGATCGGGAATCATCGCTTTGATATCGTGCAGATCACCATCCGCGCCCCACATTTTGCCGGAACTGCGAATCGCCGCCGCCATCGATGCATCGATAATTACATCGCTAGGAACGTGGAGATTGGTAATGCCTTTGTCAGAATTGACCATGGCGAGTTGAGGGCGACTGGTATAAACAGCTTGGAGATCGGATTCGATCGCAGCTTTTTCTGCCGCTGGTAAAGCTTGAATCTTGGCATAGACATCACCAATCCCATTGTTAGGATTTACGCCTAGTTTGGCAAATGTATCGGCATATTTGACAAACGCATCCTGATAATAAACCGTGACAGCGTGCCCGAAAATAATCGGGTCAGAGATTTTCATCATCGTTGCTTTGACATGAAGCGATAGCAAAACATTTTCAGCTTTGGCGGCACTGATTTGTCGATCGTAGAACTCCCGCAACGCCTTGACACTCATCACACTCGCATCGATGACTTCCCCTGCCGAGACAGTAGTTTGCGCCTTCAGCACTGCGATCGAACCATCTGTGGCGACTAGCTCGATCGATACTTGTCCAGCTTGCTCAATTACTACCGACTGCTCACTGCCATAAAAATCACCGCTCTCCATATGGGCAACGTGAGTCTGGGAATCTGGTGTCCAAGCACCCACCCGATGGGGATGCTTTTGAGCGTATTGTTTAACTGATGCCGCAACCCGCCGATCCGAATTGCCCTCTCGTAACACCGGATTGACAGCACTACCCAAAACCTTGGCATACCGCGCCTTAATCGCTACTTCTGCTTCGTTCTGTGGCTGGGCGGGATAGTCGGGAAGATCGTAACTCTGGGACTGCAACTCCTTAATTGCGGCATTCAATTGGGGCGTAGAAGCACTGATATTCGGCAGTTTGATAATGTTCGCTTCAGGTGTTTTCGCCAGTTCACCCAGTATCGCCAGCGCATCGGGTTGCTGCTGGGCGGGGGTCAACCTGTCAGGAAATGCCGCGATAATCCTCCCAGCCAAGGAAATATCAGCAGTCTCGATCGATACATTAGCAGCTTTGGTAAATGCTTGGACGATCGGCAAGAATGAATATGTTGCCAAAGCCGGAGCTTCATCGGTCAGGGTATAGACGATTTTCGATGATTGGGCTGTCATGGCAGTTGTTGGTATGGGCGACTTCAGACCACCATTTTGACATCTCTAGGGGATTTAGTGGTAGTGAAGTTGACTGAATGGAGTATTTATTATTCAACTCAAATCAAATTGCGTCTCTAACTTGTTGAGATCGAGAGTAGAATACTTGAGAACATCTTGAATCCATCCCTGTTTAAGCAATGAAAGTCAGATCTGCCACCCCTGATGATGTAGCTGTTATTTTCCAATTTATTCAGAAGAAAGCAGAATTTGACCGAAGCATCGGGGCATTTTCTGGAATATTTCAAGCTTCGGAAGAAAAAATACGCAAAACACTTTTTGGGAATATTCCTTTTTCCTACGTTTTATTTGCAGAATCTTCAGGGTGTAAGGTTGGTTTTGCACTATACGGATTTAGATGTTCATCATTTATCGGACAGCCAAGTATTTGGCTTGACGATCTATACATAGATGAGGATTCGAGAAGTCAAGGCGCAGGAGCAATATTAATGGATCGTCTCGCTCAAATTGCCCATGAAAATGACTGCACTCATCTTGCTTGGAATGCTGATGCGAAATATTCGTGGACTTAGTTTTTATCATCGACTAGGTGCAGAAATAACTGAGCAGCATGGAAATCAATGTTTTCTGAGGTGGGTTCCTAGCTCGACTATGTAAATTTAGGTCTGCGTATGCCGATCGAATCAGTTAAGACTACAAATACAAAATAATTCTGATGCCGTCGTCTACCTCCAATTGCAAGTCATCTGGAAGTGAACCAATTCTCTCCACTAAGAATTTCTTGTCTAACGTGAGAATCTGAGATACATTTGCTACTGAATCTTTCGGTAAACCCGATGCAGCTCGTGGCAACAACACATTGCCTGGAGCTGCTGCCAAATTAAGGTTGGAAGTTATAATCACCACGATGACGGTATTGATGTTGCTTTGAGTAAAAGTGTCATCTTGAATCACCAACACAGGACGATTATACCCAGGCTCCGAGCCTACTGGTTCTGGTAAGTTTGCCCACCAAATTTCTCCTCGATACATTACCATTCCTCACGTGGTAGAGACATGAATTGCATGGTGGCGATCGTTGGATCTAGATCCGATGATTCTTCACTGTAGACATTGTTTAATTTGCTCAATATCTGTTGACGATTATATTTGGATAGATAAGCTTGTAACGCCGTTGAGTAAAGTTCGCTGCGGGAAAGTCCTAACTGTTGCGCGAGGGCTTCTGCTTCGGCAAAAACTGAGTCTGGCAGTGAGATCGCAGTTTTCATAATTGGATGAGCTAGAGTCACTATGCTCTAGTTATACTCTAGTTATACTAAGATTGCAATGGTCGATCGCGGTTGTGTAGACGATCGATCCACAATAGACCTCCTGTATGAATCAAGAAGCATGTGCCAGTTCATAATTGAGCAAGCCAGCAATGAGATTTAATCGACAACTTGACAACCCCTCTCTTTTTGAGAGATAATTGTCTCGTCTGAGTAAATCTGTCGAAACTTAATGCATCTAATTTCGATTACCAATCTCCGAGAAGATGTAGCACAATATCCTGATGCTGATAGGGCAATTGGGAACTGGTTTAAAACAATCGAGGAGGCTCGATGGCAAAATCTTGAAGAAGTTCGTCAATCATTTAAAGATGCTGAAGCTGTCGGCAATTTTACAGTCTTCAATATTAAAGGAAATAACTATCGATTAATAGTAGGAATAGATTATGAACGTCAGGTTATCTATTACAAATATTTTTTGACTCACGCTGACTATAGCAAGGACAAGTGGAAAAATGACCCTTACTTTTAATCAAGAGCAATATACCGAACTGCTAATTAAGTATCAGCCTAAAATTATTGAAACGGAAGCAGAATACCGACAAGCTCTAGCCGTAATCGAACATTTCGTCTTCAAAAAAGAGCGGAGCTTAGAAGAACTGGCACTGTATGACTTAGCTCTGATGCTAGTCAAAGACTACGAATCTAAAACTTGTCTGATGGATGATTGGAGGTCGCAATCTCCAACCGAAATGTTGCAATATTTATTAGAATCCAGTGGCAAAAGGCAATCGGATCTGGTTGGTATCATCGGTTCAAGTGGCATCGTTTCGGAAGTCGTCAATGGTAAGCGATCGATTAGCAAATCTCAGGCTAGAAAACTTGGTGAAATATTCCAGGTTTCGCCGAGTTTATTTATTTAGTCGATCGCTAGCCAACTGCATATTCGGTAAATTGACGCTTAAAAGGAGAGTGGGCAGTGTATGGCGATTGACTCAGCAAAATCTTTGGAGCGTGGCAACAACCTTGTTAGGCTTGAAGTCAAGAGCAGGTGAGTCAAATTTTGGATGTAGCCGAACAGATGGTCAGCACTAGGTGAGTAGAGTCGATCATCGCCTATATTAACCAAGTAGGTTAACATAAAGAAAAAGTATGAAATGTCTGTCCTGTGGAATGGCAGAGTTGGTGAAGGACATTCGCGATCTGCCCTACACTTATAAAGGTGAATCAACGGCTATTACTGAGGTCGAGGGAGACTTCTGTGCGGCATGTGGCGAGTGTGTGCTAAACCCGCAGGAATCAGCGCGGGTAAGCATAGCGATGTTGGAGTTCAACAAACAAGTTAATGCTGCAATCGTCGATCCGCTGTTTATTACTAGAGTTAGAAAGAAGCTCTCGCTCGACCAACAGGAAGCAGCAACGCTATTTGGCGGCGGGGTTAATGCTTTCTCTCGGTATGAGACGGGCAAAACTAAACCGCCCCTAGCGTTGGTTAGGTTGCTTCAACTGCTCGATCTTCATCCCGATCTGTTGAGTGAAATCAGAACGTCGATTTAACTCAAAATATCAGACTCCAACTCAGACTTTTGCAGGAGGTCTATTGCTCCATTAATTACATTGTTTCACTCTAGCCAACACCACCATAATCTCATCTACAACCTTAACCATTTGGGATGTGGATCGATCGTGTTGATTGAGAATCACACTAAATACTAACGGCGAGTATTTGGGTGGATTGATATACCCAGATAGGCTCACAACACCACTCATGCTGCCCGTTTTCGCACTGATGATTCCTTGGGCTTGCGTTCCCTTCATCCGATTTCGCAAGCTACCGCTAATGCCCGAAATAGGCAGGGAATCACGATAAACTTTCGCAGTGGGAGCGATCGCCATTGCTGATAATAGCCGGACGAATGCACTTGGTGCGACTAGATTGTGTCGCGATAAACCAGAGCCGTCACTGAGCCGATAAGATTGAGGATCTATCCCCATTTCGGTTAGATTTTTCTTGACAAGGTTAATGCCTAGATTGGTAGTATCTTCATTACTAGTTGCATGTTCGGGATGGGTGCGTCCGATCGATTTCAGCAGCACTTCGGCGTAGACATTATTGCTTCTTTGGTTGGTTTCAAAGATTAATTCACTGACTGGGGGGGATTCGATCGAGGCCAATTCAGGGAGATTAAGGGTATTTTGCTTGGTGACAATATTGGTAGTTCCAACGGTGAGATCGGCTTTAGCTAAACTTTGACGAAATCCACTGATAAATGATTCTGTCGGATTCAGAACTGGGAGATCGATTTGGGTTGGGGGTGCATTTTGAGCGAGGTTTCCAGTTAGTCTGACGATCGGTTTACCAAAGAGTGCGATCGCACTGACACCACTATTTTGACCAGATGGAAGTGTGGCGATTTGATTATCTACCTGCCAATTATTTAAGCTGGGATTTTTCCAGGTATATTGTAAGGGTACGCCGATTTTGGGGGTACTAATTGTGAGCGGATTAGAATTTTGATTGAGAATTAAGCTATTGATTGCGGGAGCATAATCTGTCGATAGATCGCCCCATTCCCAATCGGAATTAATTGGTTCACCCCGAAAGTAACTATCGTCGAAACTAACTGTACCAATTTGTTTTTCACCGCGCTGTTTGAGCTGTTGGGCGATCGATTCTAGCCCTGTTATTTTCAAGCTCGGATCGCCTCGCCCAACTACTAATAGGTTTGAGATATTATTGCCCGTGCGGGGCAGTTGATAAACCGAGGTGCGTAATTTGGTATTGGCACCAAGTTGACGCAGGGCGACGGCAGTAGTCGTCAGTTTGACGTTGGATGCAGGAATAAATAACTTGTCGCCATCTCGGTTGTACAGTGGAGTGTTGCTGCCCAAAGCTTGAACGACGATGCCCCACCGATAACGTCGCAATTCGGGTCGATCGATAATATCATTAATAGCTGTGCTGAGTTTGTTGGCACAAACCGCTGGTAGCGGTGGTAGTGGCGGTGGCGGTGCGTTGAATGTCGCAGGTGGCGCGATCTCTGGTGCCTGCTGTGCCTGGGCTGGATTGAATATCGATAGCTGGACTAATAACCATCCAATTGTTGCCGCTATTCGCTGCGACTTCTGAATTAACTGCTGCATACTGTAGACTATTACCCAATTTTGTAATCTCTAGTCTACATGGTGATTTAACTTTTTCTGTGGTTGGATTTTAAAACAGTACAGATGTTTCAAAATAGGCTGAGAACAACTAGAATGGTTAAGGTGCTAGTCGTAAACCCAGGGTACCCATGAAGGGCACCCCTACAGGTTAATTGTGTAGGGGTGCCCTTCACGGGTACCCAAAGATCTAAGCTTTTTACAAATATCGCCGTATTTGCCTAAAAGCAAGAATCAAGTATTTAGCAGAAACCCGATCCGCTCCCCCATTACACTATGATCCCTCTCCACCTATCGCTCAAAAACTTCCTCAGTTACACGGAAGCTAGTTTAGACTTCTCCGGCTTGCATACTGCCTGTATTTGTGGTGCAAATGGCGCAGGCAAATCATCCCTGCTAGAGGGGATTACTTGGGCGATTTGGGGCAAATGTCGGGCGGTGAGTGAGGATGATGCGATTAGTACGGGGGCGATGGATGTGCGGGTGGATTTCACCTTTCGGATGCACAGTGAAACCTATCGGATTATTCGCTCTCGTCAGCGGGATGGGAGTGGAAATTTGGAGTTTCAGATTGAGACGAATGAGGATGGTTTTCGCACCCTGACGCAGCGGGGGATGCGATCGACTCAAGTATTAATCGATCGATACCTCAAAATTGACTATGATACTTTTGTGAATTCGGCTTATTTACGCCAGGGTAAGGCTGATGAGTTTATGCTTAAAAAGCCAGCCGATCGCAAACAGATTTTAGCAGATTTATTGAAGCTCGATCGCTACGAGCAGTTGGCCGATCGAGCTAAGGAGTCGGCGAAGCAATATAAGCTTCAAGCAGAGGTATTAACGGATAGCTTGGCAGGAGATCGGGCGCAACTAGCAGGGATTGAGGGGATTACGCAGCAGCGAGATGCCGCACAGATTGAGATCGACAGGTTGCAGCAGGTTCAAGTTGTTGAAGAGAAGGAGCTAGAAAGTTTTAAAGTGATCGTCAGACAGCGAGAAACGTGGCAACAGCAGTTAAATTGGGAGCAGAAACGCGATCGAGAATTGACTCAAGCCGCAATTCAAATTCAGGCGGATCTACTAGTCGCAACTACGGATAAAAATCGGTTGAATGAGTTGTTAAATCAGGCAGATCGGATTGCTCTGGATTATCAGGCATATCTAGATTTACAGCAGCAATTAGAACAATTAGATCGCAAGTTTAATACCGATCGTCAAGCCCAATCCGATCGCCAAAAATTGCAGCAGCAATTGGATCGTCAAACCCAAACATTACAATTAACATTGGGCAAAAGTCAGGCAGAATTAGCTCTGACAATTAAGCAAGAGCAGGAGCTAATCGAGATTTTAGCTACTGCTGGAGATGTTAGTAAAGGTATCGCCGAATTGCATGTATGTCGGCAGCGATTGACAGAGTTGGATCGATTGCAGATCCAAGTATTACCACTGCAAAAGGAACAGCTAGAATTGACTGGTAAGATCGATCGAGAGACAGCAAAAGTTCAGGCTAAACTTAATGAGCTAGTCTTGCGGGAACAGCAGGTAAAAGCTAAAACCGAGCGACAGCCGCAATTAGTCGATCTATTGACAGGATTGGATCTTAAAATTATTGAATCAGATCGCAAGAAAGTCTATCAAAAGCGAATCGAGGAAAAAGGACTAGAAAAAAATGGTCATCTCCAACGGCTAGATGCTGATACTCGCAATTATCAACGTCAATTAATTGAACTCGATCGCAAACTAGAGCTATTGGAAGTACCTGATGCTAGTTGCCCCTTGTGCGATCGAGCATTGGATGAAATTCATTGGCAACAGATTTTAAGTGATGCCAAAACCGAGCGTGAAAATATCGAACAACAGATTTCGGCAACTCAAGAAGAACATTCCCGCTATACCCAAGAACGTCAGTCGCTCAGAGCTGAATATAAACAATTAGAATCAGAACTAATTGAATCTAAAAGTCTACCAGAACAGCGGGGAAAACTACAGGCTCAATTAGATGCGATCGCGGAATTGCAACTTAATCTTCAAGAGATTGCGATTGAGAAAGATAAGATCGAACTAGCGATCGAATCAAAAAGTTATGCCAGTGAATTGCAATCTCAGCTCGAAGAATTAGTCATTCAATTAGCCGCAACTAAATATAGTGAACAAAATCATGCACTAGCACGAGGTGATGTGGATAAGTTACGGTGGGCAGAGATTAAGCAGGCAAAAATCAAGGATGCCGAACAGAAGCAGCAGCAATTAATTGGGCAAAAAAGTGAATTGATATCCAAGATTGGCGAAACCGAACAAGCTATTAGTAAACTCCAAGCTGATTCAGATCTGCGGATTGAAATTATCGAACTAGACAAACAAATTGCCAAACTTGGATACGATCGCACCGAACACGATCGCGTCTCAACCAGTTTGCGTCAATCTCAATCAATCCAACTTCAGTATCAAGAAGTTCAGCAAGCCAAACAAACCCAGCCCCAATTATTAGCCAAAATTGAACTGCTTGAAGCTAACGATCGCCAGAATCTAATCGATCGAGGGCAGTCCCAATTGGAGATCGATCGGATCAGTCTGGAGTTTGAAAAAATACCCGATAACGACGACAAAATAGAATCGATCGAGCTGCAATTAGCCGAACGACGGCAACAGCTAGATACCAATCTGGCTAGTTTAGGTAGTCTGTCTCAACAGCTTACCCAGCTTAATAATATTCAAATCCAACTGCAATCCCAAGAGGAATTATTACATACCTATAAACAACAGCAAAAAATTTATGATGAACTCGGTAAAGCCTTTGGTAAAAATGGCATCCAAGCTCTAGTAATTGAAAATATTCTGCCTCAACTAGAAGCTGAGAGTAATCAAATCCTCTCAAAACTCAGTAACAATCAATTCCACGTTCAATTTATTACTCAAAAAGCTACTAAAGCCAGTCGGATGAAAAAAGCCAGCATCAAAAATGCCAAGTTCATTGATACCTTAGATATTGTGATCGGTGATGCCAATGGCACCAGATCTTATGAAACTTATTCCGGTGGAGAATCTTTTCGGATCAATTTCTCCATTCGCCTCGCCCTAGCAAAGCTGCTCTCCCAACGTGCTGGTACACCGCTGCAAATGCTAATTGTGGATGAGGGCTTTGGTACTCAAGATCGGGAAGGCTGCGATCGATTAATTGCCGCGATTAATGCGATCTCTGCTGACTTTGCCTGTATTCTTGCCGTCACTCACATGCCCCAATTTCGCGAAGCTTTCCAAACCAGAATTGAGGTGCATAAGACCAAAAATGGTTCACAGCTCCAAGTGATAAGTTAGGGATTTGGTGAATGGTGAATGGTGGATGGTGAATAGATCTGTAGGTTGGGTTGAAGAATGAAACCCAACAACACCAATATCGTATTATTCTAATACCCAAAAAAGATCGCATGAAATTATCCGAGCAACATATTACACCGCAAGTATATATTATCGGCGTTGGCCCTGGCGATCCTGACTTATTAACCGTCAAAGGACAGCGGATCATTGCCACTGCGGACGTGATTTTGTATGCTGATTCATTGATTCCCGATCGAATCTTGCAGAATACTCGCGCAGATGCAGAAATTATTAAAACCAGCAGTCAAACCCTGGAAGAAATCGTTGAGACGATCGAGGATCGCGTCCAAGCGGGTCTAACGATCGCGCGACTGCATTCCGGTGATTTGACCCTTTACAGTGCCATCACCGAGCAAATTCATGCCCTCAGAGCGGCTAAGATCGCGATCGAGCTGGTACCTGGAATCAGTGCTTTCCAAGCAGCAGCGGCGAAGCTGCAAGTCGAGCTGACAGTACCCGAACTCGTCCAGACGATTATCCTCACCCGTCCCACAGGGAGAGCTTCAGCGGTACCAACTGCCGAAAATTTAGCTAGTTTAGCAGCTCACCAGTCGAGCTTATGCCTCTATTTAGCCGCCCGTCATGTCGCGACAGCGCAAGCCCAATTACTCCAGCATTACCCGCCCGAAACCCTGGTAGCAATCTGTTTTCGAGTGGGGTGGGAGGACGAGCAAATATTGGTAGTTCCGCTCACCGAGATGGCTGTGGTGACGGAGCGGGAAAATCTAGTCCGATCGACGATGTATATTATCAGTCCAGCATTAACAGAAAATAAAGGTGAAGATGGTCAGACTCGATCGAGAC
The DNA here is from genome assembly GCA_025351825.1 of Chamaesiphon sp. 341R_metabat_111. Classification (GTDB taxonomy): domain Bacteria; phylum Cyanobacteriota; class Cyanobacteriia; order Cyanobacteriales; family Chamaesiphonaceae; genus Chamaesiphon. The sequence continues at coordinate 30,680 of JANXVE010000123.1, forward strand.
TATATCATCCCCAACATCAGCATCTCTTCAGACCCTAACGATCGACTAACTTAACGCCGTTTGCGCGCGATCGCGCGATCGATCGCCTCTTGCCAGAGATCCATTACCCGTTCGACCCCAAATCGATCGAGGATACTTGGCGCATTTTTTGCCAATTGCTGACGTTTAGCCGGATCGGACATCAGCTTGTCTAGCCCCGCTGCGAGGGCATCAATATCTTCTGTTTTTACCAGCACACCATTTACGCCATCCTCGATGATATCACGCGGCCCACTCAGACAGTCGGCAGCCAACACGGGCAAACCATAAGCCATCGCCTCACACAAAGCCATTGGAAAACCTTCAAATCGCGATGGCATCACGAATAAATCGGCTCGATCGAGATACGTTGGCACATTGCTAACTAGTCCAGGCAGATGAACCAGATCGACTAGTTTCAATTGAGATCGGAGCTGTTCGAGTTCCGCTCTCATCGCGCCTTCACCCAAAATAGTCAGCTCCCAATCAGGATATTTAGCGTGGATTTTGTGAAAAGCTTTTAATAACAGATCGAAGCCTTTCTGCGGGTGGAGTCTGCCGATCGCAATCAGACTGGGAGCATGTGATAACTCAGCTTCAGCCACTGATGGCTCTGGTGCCACAACTGGATTTGGCATCACAATTGCGCGGTAGCCTGCTTTTGCCGGATAAAATGGGAGGGCGTTTTGGGTCAACACCGTGACTAAATCGGCGTAGCGATAAGTCAATTTCATAATCAGTTGCCAGATTTTATTCGCGTCATTGGTGCCAGGATACATGTGCTCGCTGACAATCACCGGAATGTTCGATCGCAAGCAAGCCAAAATAGTATAGACATTGACCGAATTCATAAAGCCGATTGCCACATCCGGTTTACTCGCAATAATTGCCCGTCTGAGTACTTGGATCCGGTTCCAGTTATTGGCGATTGCTGTCAATACATTGGTTGATTTGCTCGCTACGTCCAACGATTTGAGCTGAATGCGCGGATCCAGTGGGTAAAAAGGTTGGGTAGTCGGCGGGACTAGCATGAGCAACGTTACGTCCCAGCCGTTACTCACCCAGTAGTTGGCGACGATCGACATTACTCGTTCTGCACCGCCACCAGTTAATCCATAAATGACTAAAGTAACTTTCATCAATATTAATTACACCTATAGCAGTTACTGTAATAAACTTTGAACGGATTGGATGTGAATAGATCTGAATATTTTTTGCTCGACATTTATCTTAACAGGTAACAGAGAAATCTAAATAACTTTTAAATCTAGGATATGACAATGCTAGCGTAATTAGATATTTTATAGATAAATTACTATAAGTACTACTACTCATGTAAGCTCAAAACTAGCTAGCAAGTATCATATTTTACCAGTCAACTAAATACAACTAGTTCAATTAACGACAATCGACACAAGCTAGGCAGTGGTTATCATCCAACATGACAAAATCTAGATGATGCATCCCGACCTGATTGAATGACATTGTGCCCAGTTCAAATAGATAATCTCGCTCGTGCTGGATTTTTGCTTCTACATATAGTTCTTTTGTCAGTAACTCAATCGGAATCGCCGCAACATTATAACCATAACTTACAGCACAATCTTGGGCAAACCGGATGAGCCGACCATCGATCTCTCTTACTCTACCTGCTGGTCTGGAAATTGCCGAATTATTGCTCACAATCGGACTCATGGGATGCTCGACCCATTGCCCGAGTAAATCATCGGCATAATACAGTCTCAATGTATTGCAAGTTGCTTTTGCTGTCGGCTCAACACCCACAAATAGCCACCAGATTCCTTCAAAGTGCAGAATCGAGGGATCGACAAATCGATCGCCAACCAGGATTTCGGAAACAAGCTCCCATCGATCTGGAAAATTTGTGGCTTTGTACAGTCGGACTGAATCTGCCTCGCATGACTCAGGAATCATATACCAATTAGATTCAAACTCAAACACATAAGGATATGAAAGATGAAAGTCTTCGGATAAGATCGTATGTTGATAATCCCACGTTAATCCATCCTGACTGCGGGCAAATGAAATTTCACCCTTATTGCTACTAAGATTGAAAATTTCAAAGAACATCAACCATTCACTCTGAAGTCTGACGATAAAAGGGTCAGCTACAAATTCTGTATAAGCATCTGTTACGTCCTTTCTACTAATTGCCGGATTTTTAATACCTGGTATTGATTTTAAATTTAAAAAATTACTACCTTCATACATAGATATCGACCAATCTGTGTCACGATGAACCCAAATCAATTGGTTGGCAAGCTTAAGCGGTAGAAGGCGAAATAAAGAATAGTAAGTTCTTAATATTTTGAATTTGATGGATGAAATAGTCATTTAATTCGTTAAGGAAACATTGGAAATATTCAATTGAATCAGAATTGACGACGGATGCTTTGACAACAATCGATTATTCGATCTCTTCAGATCGCAATTTCATCACAGTTGCTATTCTCCATCGATCGAAGCTTTAAGATGTATTTCTGGCCGATTACTCATACTAACTAGCCATACATCGAACTCATCCGTTTTGTGCTGCCACCGCCGACTAGACAAATGATCGAGGTGAAGTCTTAATGTAGCATTATAACTGACAAAGCAAGGCCGATCCGTCTAATTGAGATCTAAATCCCTGTATGCTAATAATGCCCAAAACCTACGATCGAATCTACGATCCAATCTACGATCTCAATCAGAAAACTAGTTAATTGGTATTTATCCTGCTGGAGGGTTGACAGGTAAATCCAGTTGCCTCGATCGTTTCCCGTAATGGATCGTCAGCTACTACCGTCGTATACACTTGTTTTGCACCGTAAATAAATAAAGCATCATTGACAATCTGTTTTAGCAACAATCGACTGTAGCCCTGTTGCTGACCGATCGGATCGACATAATAATCGTGAATCAATGCTGACTCTGGCTCAAGTGCATATTCTTGCTGTTCTGTCAAGACTAATTTTTCCTGCCCAGCAATTCTAAATTTACGAATTGACAAGCAGTTCAGAGATCGGGGAGAAAATTTAGGGATAATGTGTGGGACGGAGGAGTTGGGACTAACTAATGAGAGAATTGCTAGGCATTAACACCCTGTTAGGATATTTACAGGC
>JANXVE010000125.1 GCA_025351825.1 Chamaesiphon sp. 341R_metabat_111
GTGGGGCATCTCTACACAATTAACCTGTAGGGGTGCCCCTTGTGGATACCCTAGATCTACGGTTAGCACTAGCAATAACCCCAGGGCGGGCACAAGGCCACGCCCCTACAGGTTAATTGTGTCGGGGCGTGGCTTGTACCCGCCCTAGATCTACACTAATTACTAATATTTTCAAACTGGCGCAACATGTGAGTTAATTTAAACCGCACTAGCAGCAGCTTCGTCGAGATATAATGTCGCTCCAGGATGGTTTCTCAAGATTGACGCTGGACAAGTAGTGCTAATTTCACCAGTTAGCATTGTTTTGACAATAGCTGCTTTGCGCTCACCCATTGCCAGACAAGAAATCTGTTTCGCTTGAAAGATTGTGGGTAAAGTCAGGGTGAGTGCGTATTGAGGTACGGCTTCAATTCGATCGAAGAATCCGGTATTTACCTGCTGCTGGCGGGACTTATCGGCTAATTTTACCAGCTTAACTGGATATCGATCGCTAAAATCTGCTACTTCAGGATCGTTGAAAGCAATATGTCCAGTTTCACCGATCCCGAGGAAGCATAGATCGATCGATTGGGCTGATAATAACTGATGATATCGATCGCATTCGGCAATTGGTTCGACTGTATCGCCGTTGAGATAATTAAATTTCCGCACCGCAACTTTTTGTTCTACCAGTTCGCGCATGAATAACTGAAAACTCGCTGGATGTGTACCCCCGATCCCCAGGTACTCATCTAAGTGAAACAGCGAGATCCGCCCCCAATCAATCTCGCCAAATGTGGTCAGATCCTTGAGTAATTTCACCTGTGAAGCCCCAGAAGCCAAAATTGCCGCCGCATTTCCCTGTCGATCGATTACCCCGTTCAGATACGATTGGGTGTGGGGGACAAGATGACTGACGATATCTGCCTCATCACGATAAACCTCAACCTGCAAAGCATCGACTTGGAACGTACGTAATGGCGTAGATACAGTCATAAAATTCGATCGGGGAATGGGGGAGTGGGCGACTTGGGGACTTGGGGACTTGGGGACTGGGAGAAATAAGTGGTATCTTTACCTTCGCAGTCCACTATATAGAAGTGTCCTTATTATCTATGATACCCAAACAATATTTGCAGTTAATCCTCTTTCCCAACTCTCAACTCCGAACTCCCAACTCCCACAAACTTAGCGACGACGATTATCGAGCAAAAGATCTAATGATTCACCGCCGATCTTAACTGGAGACTCTACCCCACCAAAGATCGCAGCGGTACTGACAAAACCCAAACCAATCGCGACAGCAATACCCATAATTTTGCTGGTTAATTGCGGATGGCTTGATTCGGCATCTAGAAATGGATCTGACCAGATCTGGCTGTCATCTGGCTCTGCGGCTGGCAATGTCTCTAAATCGGCTAATACTGCGGATGTACACTCATAGCGACAAGTCCAATCCACCCGCGTCATTTGTTCTAAAATGTCTGCTAATCGATCGCTAATACTCGTCAAACCTCGCCAGATTACCTCTTGGGCTTCATCCTTGGGCAAGTGGAGCGGATAATGTCCGGTGAGAAACTGAATTGCTGTCATCCCCAGTGCGTAAATATCGCTACTAAAGGTGGCAGCCCCCTGAGCTTGTTCTGGTGCATGATAACCTGGAGTCCCGATTACCGTTGTTAGATCGAGTGAGTCGCCATCTAAATCCTGTACCGCCCCAAAATCAATCAAGTACAACCGACCATTATCCCACCGCCGGATAATGTTTGCGGGTTTAATATCGCGATGGATTGCCTGCTGTTGATGCACATAACCTAAGACATGAAGTATCTCCCGCAGGAATCTCACTACTTTTGCCTCGCTCCACTGATGTCCGATCGTAAATTCCTTGCTCAGATCGTCCCCAGCGATGAAATCCTGGACCATAAATCGATCGCCCTGATGCTCGAAGCATTCTACCACATGGGGAATCCGATCGTGCTGGAACCGATTGAGAATTGCCGCCTCCAAATCGAATAGCTGCAACATCCGAGGATGCTCGACTTTCGGACGCAATTGTTTGACCACACATTGGGGTGTCCCTGGCGCAGTCAGATTTTTTGCTAGATAAGTGTGCGCGAAGCCACCTTTACCCAGCCGTTTGATAATTTGGTAACGACCATCCACGATAATGTTCATGGGTTGGAGTAAGCACAAATTGCTATTAAGGTTGTAATTTTATAATAATCATCGATCTTATGTAATTAAACTGTATCCGATGAGACCATTAATAGTTGCGATCGATTAGAATTGCTAATTCAGCCGTTTGTACTATCGCTCGACTAAATCTCAAATAGTTTGAGAGCAAAGCTTTGACCCCCAAAACCGATCCCTACAACTGCGCTCAATTCGATTAAGTAATATGAGTAATAAGCCCCAACTATGAGTCAAGTCATCGCCGCCTTTTACAAATTTGTTAGTCTAGATGACGATCGAGATCGTCGTCAACCCCTGTTAAATCTTTGCCAGCACTACCACATCAAAGGCACGATTTTACTGGCAGCAGAAGGGATTAATGGGACGATTGCGGGGACTCGATCGAGTATTGAGAGCGTCTTGAATTACCTTCGCGCCGATCCCTGTTTTGCCGACTTAGAACACAAAGAATCAACAGCGACAAAACCGCCCTTCGACAGGCTCAGAGTTCGGCTCAAACGAGAAATTGTCACCTTGGGCATCCCCACTGTCAACCCTAGCAATCTCGTCGGTACCTACGTCAAACCCCAAGACTGGAACGAACTAATCGCCAATCCCGATGTCCTCGTCATCGATACGCGCAACCAGTACGAAGTCGAAATCGGTAGCTTTGCCGGATCGATCGATCCCCACACCGATTCCTTCACCGAATTCCCCGCCTACGTCGCCACCCATCTCGATCCGCAGCAGCACAAGCAAATCGCCATGTTTTGCACTGGCGGCATCCGCTGCGAAAAAGCCACCTCCTACTTGCTCTCCCAAGGCTTTGAACACGTCTACCACCTCCAAGGCGGCATCCTCAAGTATCTGGAGGAAATACCTGCGGCTGAGAGCCAATGGGAGGGTGAATGCTTTGTTTTTGACGATCGAGTTGCCGTCGTTCACGGATTAGCACCAGGTACTCACAAGATCTGCTGGGGCTGTGGCGATCCGATTGCGGCAGTAGATCTAACTTCAGCCCACTATGAACCAGGTATTTGTTGTCCCCGTTGTTACTCGAAAATTACGCCCGAACAACGCGCCAGTCGGACTGAGCGATGGCGACAGCTTCAATTAGGAGACAGCTTGCCCCAGTATAAAAATATTAGTAATTAGTGTAGATCCAGGGCGGGCACGAGGCCACGCCCCTACAGGTTAACGTTAGATCTGTAGGTTGGGTTGAAGAATGAAACCCAATAGACCCAACAAAATATCGTTTATAGTCGATACTTTGAGCTTGCTACACGTAGTTCAACTTGGTTGTTCAAACGGTTTTTTCGATCGATCCAATCGGGCATCATTGCCACAGTCGAATTCTATCAGTCAAACTTTCAATCAACTTTAGCCGATATTGACGACCTAAATAACAATAGCCTTCGCCTGAGACACATTCGGGGGCAGGTAAAGGCAGAGCGTATCGATCGAATTGACGTTGTTGACGGGCAATCCAGGCGGCGCGGTGAATCACTTTTGATTCGATCGATTCTATGGTTGCATCTGCTGGAGCTTTGACGATGATACTGCCAGCAATTCTAAATTTACGAATTGACAAGCAGTTCAGAGATCGGGGAGAAAATTTAGGGATAATGTGTGGGACGGAGGAGTTGGGACTAACTAATGAGAGAATTGCTAGGCATTAACACCCTGTTAGGATATTTACAGGC
>JANXVE010000143.1 GCA_025351825.1 Chamaesiphon sp. 341R_metabat_111
TCCTGATCGTAGATATTGATGGTACGATCGCCGGAAAGTCTAATCAGGTCAGTACTAGAGTCAAACAAGCAATTGCCGCCGCTCAAGCGCAAGGTGTCCGCGTAGGCATCGCAACTGGACGGATGTATAAGTCGGCATTGCAGTTCCATCAAGATATCGGCGCAGATCTGCCGATTATGGCGTATCAGGGAGCGTGGATTCAAGATCCCGCGACTGGGATTACCCATCGACATTCACCCGTACCGATCGAAATCGCCCGCGAATTAATCGATTATTTTGAGCAATCCTATCTTTTTAACAAGCTATCGATTCATGTCTATAGGGATGATTGTTTATACGTCCGTGAGATCAATGCGGATACGGAACTATATTTAGGACGGAGCGGGATTGGCGTTTCGGTAGTGGCAGATCTGCGGACAGTTTTAACCGAAGAACCAACTAAATTACTGGCAATGTCTGAGGATGTGAGATTAATCGATAAGTTGCGATTGGAGCTGCTGCAACGCTATACTCCATCGGAATTGCACGTTACGACTTCTGTACCGATTTTCCTCGAAACTACTCAAGCTGGCGTTAATAAGGCTACCGCGATCGATTATGTCGCCACAGAGCTACTAAACATCAAGCCTGAAAACATTCTGGCGATCGGTGACAACTACAATGATGTCGAAATGATTGCCTACGCAGGCATCGGCGTAGCGATGGGAAATGCACCTGCGGATGTCCAGTCTCTGGCTAACTGGGTTGCGCCGGATGTTGATGCTGATGGAGTAGCTGTAGCGATCGAAAAATTTATTCTTGCCTAGACTAGCTGGCAGTTACCGGATATAAAATCAAAAAGAAGACCGACGACTGGCCGTGTTTCGTCTCGGTCTTCTTTATGATTTGCTCCTCACACTCCTCAGATAGTATTCGATCTGTAAAATTTTGTCAATACTTTTTTTGAAAGGAGGTGTGGGAGGTGTGGGGAGTATGGGAGGTGTGGGGGGTGTGGGGAGTATGGGGGATATGAGACTAGAATTATCGATTGCGAAACTACTATTCACTATCCACCAACTTCTTATGAAGTGCTTTGAATTTTAGCGATCGCTAATTTTGCGAGAACCCTGACTGGTTCTAGCTCATCGGTGAGGAGAAGTTCTAGGGGTGGAAGGGCGGATCGATCGCCTAATTTGCCTAATGATACTGCGGCTGTGCGACGAACTTCGCCATCGGGGTCGCTCAATGCCAGAATTAGATTGGGTAATGCAGGCTGGTAAGCCATTTTACCAATTGCCGAGGCTGCTTCCGATCGAACATTGGGATCGACATCGCTGAGGGTGGAGACTAGCAGTTGAGCGGCGCGGGCATCACCCCGTTCTTGAGCTAAATGCGCGATCGCACCCACAGTAGCACACCGGACATCGATCGAATCAGATTTTATCGCCTCCTCCAGGAAAGGCGCAGCTTCAGCCCCAATAAAGCCCAGTGCCCAAGCCGCATGACCTTTGGTGCTTTGAGGTTGAACTGGATCTGCGAGAATACCTAGCAAAGCTGGTACCGAAGCTTCACCCATCTTGGCTAATGCACCGACAGCCGAACCTTTAACTACTGTATCTTCATCATTGAGTAGTGCATACAGCAAGCTCGGCACAGTATCTGGATCGCAAATCAGCGCGAGAGTTTTACCCGCAGCACGGCGCACGACGGGATTGAGGTGATGCAACAGTGCGTCTACGAGTAGCGGAGTCGCAGTTTCCCCGATACTGCCCAATGTCTGAGCAAATCGCAATCGCATCAAACCGCGCGAATCACCCAGACACTCAATCATCTGCCTGAGCAGTGCAGTATCATTGACATCGAAACTATGTAAACTAATTTGCTCGGTAATCGACTGGATCAGCGCGTCAGTGCCAGCATGGTCGAGCAAAACTGGAGTATCCTCAGATTTCATGTGCATTCTAATTATTAGCAAGCATTGCAGCATGGCGATCGTGCAGCTCTTGCATCATCGCATCGATCTTAGCAAGTTCGGGTTCCATTTGCGCCATTGCCTTAGATTTGGGCAGTTTAGCCTTATGAATTGCCTCTGTAGTGTCATGTACCAATCGATCGCGATATTTCTGAAGTTCAACAATAATTTCTTCAAGCTCGGCAGCAGTAACTGTTTCGGTGTCAGACATATATATATGTGGGGAGATAAGGAGCACGGGAGCACGGGAGCGCGGGAGCATAGGAGCGCGGCGGCGCGGAACTGAAATAGCACAAGCAACTCAATCCTGAAAATCCTAAAATCCTCTAAATCCTGATTAAATTTTCCCAGATTGCGGCACTGAGTGGTACCGCTTTTGTCTAGAGTAAGAAAAAGATCTCTATTAAATTATTATGGAATTACCAGAAATTAATGATGGATTGAGTAATTCTGACTTTCAATATCGCCTGAAAGCGATCTCGGCTTTGAGAGCTTTCGACCCCGAAACTGCCGTCCCGATCTTGCTTGCGTCCCTCAAAGATCCAGAATTCTTGGTGCGATCTTTTGTCGCCAGGGAATTGGGACATCAGCAGACAGCCGCATCTTTTGCCGCACTGCTAGAAATGACTAAATTTGACGATACGCCCAATGTTCGCGCAGAGGCAGCAAATTCGCTGTCCTCATTTGGCAAAGTGTCGATTTCCCATTTAGTCTCAACATTTTGCCAAGACGATCACTGGCTGGTGCGCCGGAGTATCCTCGCCGCGCTAGAAGAACTAGATTGCCCCGAGGAACTGATTGAAGTCTGCACAGAGGGACTGACAGGAGACGAGCTGACCATCCAAGAAGCCGCGATCGATAGTCTGAGCACTTTGGCCACTTCCAGCCACCACACCGCCGTCCTTGCCCTCCTCCTGACCCTAATCCAGTCGGAATCTTCCAGATTACGCGCCAGAGTAGCCCATGCCCTCCAAAAATTTGATGAACCCCAGGCACAGGAAGCATTGCTCGAACTGCGTCAAGATCCAGCCCATCAGGTGGTAGCGGCTACTTTGGAAGATTTGTTTCAGCAGTGAGGGAGGGGGTGGGCGTGGGGGCGTGGGGGCGTGGGCGCAATTGTCCATATTTACTCCCAACTATCAACTATTAACTATCCCGTACAAACAACTCTGAATCCATAGTGAGTGTGACGAAAGGAAGGAAACAAGCTACTTCGGCTGGCGGCACGACACCTCTGGGCATAGGAAAACCACGAGCCACCACGTACGACTCGTGGTTTCTGCTCATCTCTTGTTTCAAGATCGCCTCTGGCACTACCGTCTGCTGGGGCACCCTGATAGTTGTCAAACCATTCATCCAGACACCATTCCCACAGATTGCCATGCATGTCATACAATCCAAATAAATTGGGTGGAAAGTTCGCTACGACGGTGGTTTTTCCTTGACTGACACCCACTGGAGCCTTCCCATAAGGAGTCGTGCCATCATAATTGACGATCGAGGGTAAAATTGTATCGCCGTAAGCAAATGGGTTGGTAGTAGTGGCTCGACAGGCATATTCCCATTCAGATTCGCTCGGTAGCCGATATGTGCGTCCGGTTTTGGTGCTGAGTAGTTCACAAAACTCGATCGCATCTAGCCAACTAATATCACTAACAGGCAATTGACTCTCGCCGCGAGATCCTACCGATTTGTCTGAAAAAATCTCTGCCCATTGAGCTTGAGTCACGAGGGTTTGGCCGAGATAAAATTCTGATATATTAACCGAATGTTGTGGCTGCTCGTTTAGTTCTTGACCTTCTTCTCGCTCTGGTGAACCCATCATAAATGTGCCAGATGGAATCTGAACCATTGTCAAAAAAACACCATTGCCTAATTCTTCTTGAAAAACATTCGATCGAGATTGTGGTCGATCGATAATATCGCCACGATTGTTTAACTTAACCGATCGAACTGGTATGGTTGCCAATCGATCTATTGTTGGTCTATCCTCTGAATTGATTTGCCGATCTGAATCCAGTTCGGACTCTGAAGGTTGAATTGTGTTGGAAGTTAAGAAATAGCCAATCGCTCCAATACCACCGAGGCCAATTAGCTTGAGAAAAGTTGCTCGCTCGATCGAGATTTTATCAAAGATCGAAGCTAATTTTTGCGGAGTAAATAATTGAAGATCGGCGCGATTTTCGGTGGTGGCGACTCTGCCCAAACTAATCGCGTTAATTGCTGCCAATGCTTCTGCGGCATTGGCGTAGCGATCGAGATACCGTTGCTGGAGCATCTTATTCAATACCATGACCAACGGACTAATTAAAGGATCTACCCTCGGATTACTTTCTTTATAAAGATGTCTCCATTTGAATTCTAATAGCTCCTCATCAAACAGCTCATGAGGTTCTGTTCCAGTTAAACACTCAATCCCAATTGCACCTACGGCATAAATATCACTAGCTAGCTTCGGATATCCCATTGCCTGTTCGCTGGGCATATAGCCCTCAGTACCGAAACCAATTGAAGCTAAAGTCCGTGCATTTGGGGTGGTAAGCGTGGTCTGACGCACCTCTTTAACTGCTCCGAAATCAATTAAAACTATTGCATTGTCACTCGATCGCCGAATGATATTGTCAGGCTTAAGATCGCGATGAATCGTATTTTCCGCATGAACAAAACTCAATCCAATCAAGATCTCTCGCAAGACTTGAATTGTTGCTGCTGTTGATAATTTACCCCGTTCCAATTCTTGAGAAAGAGTTTGGCCCTCAATAAATTCTTGGACTAAATAAAATTCACTATGATCCTCAAAATAAGCATAGAGCGTCGGGATTCGATCGGTAAGATCGCCCAATCTTTTCAATGCCATTGCTTCTGTCTCAAATAGCCGTCGGGCAATTTGCAACAAAGCTGGATTTTTGTTCTGGGGCTTGAGATGCTTGATCACTACATACTTCTGACGATAGTACTCATAATCGATTGCCAAATACGTCACGCAAAAACAACCCGATGCCAGCGGTTGTTGAATGCAATAACGATTACGCAGCAGGTATCCAGGTTCCATCAAACTCCTGACAAAAGATTGGCTCTAAAATTTAGCCTAGATTATCCCCTGTATGATTTCTGTAGCCTAGCAGATATCTTGACTTATGAAATCAGCAAAAATAATGATTCTAGATCCCTCTAAAAATTCAGCTATCCTCCTTTGGAGAGGCTTTGCCGACAACTATCAACTACCTAAGCTTTGTCTAGTTGTCCGTCGCGTAAAGGCATTCCAAGTATCCAGTTCTAACCCAGAACGCCCCAAAAGCATCGATCGAATATTGTCACTCAAACCCTGTACCTGACTAAAATCTGCCCCAGAAATGCTCTCTACATGCTCGATCTTGATGTCCGTCAGATCCGCTGCCCGTAAATCGGCACCTTGTAAATTTACCCCGTTCAAACTGGCATTCCGCAGAGATGCACCAGTTAAAAATGCCCTGTGCAACGTAGCACCACTCAACCGAGCATTTTGAAGATTCGCACCTGTCAAATCGGCACCACTGAGGTAGCTACCCAATAGATTCGCACCACTAAGATCGACATCCCGCAGATTAGCAGTATTCAAGTATGCACCATTTAGTTGTGCATTCGGGCCGATTGCTCCCAAAGACTTGTAGCCAAATCCTTCTGTCCAGATTGTATGTCGATCGTACCGCGCCACCTGCAATTTTGCACCTGTGAGATCTGCATCAGTCAGATTGGCACTGTACAGCAAGGCACGATTGAGATATGCCTTGGTTAAATTAGCACCTGTCAAATTAGCATCTGCAAAAGTCACCCCACGCAGATCGGCACCGCTCAAATCAGCACCACTGAGATTAGCACCACTAAAGTTAGCACCAATTGCGTTTAACCCTGTCAGATTAGCACCTGTCAAATCGACATCGCGCAGATCCACTCGATACAAATCCAGATGCTCGATCGACTGTCCAGCCCGAATAGCTGCTAGAATTTCTGAAGGTGCGACAAGAGAATCATTCACGGCTATTCTATCAATTCGTTACTAATCAACTCTATATTGTAGCTGCGAGTTTAATCGATCGATCCATTCACCAGCCACAAATATTCATAACCTCGAAATTGTCTTTACTAAACCACTAAACCACTCCCCATGCTAATTCCCCCCATGACAATGATGGACTTCTTTCGCAAGAGCGAGGGAACTTGGCTGACGCTGCGGGCAGTTCATCATTTCGATCTCGTGGATGATGAGTCGGGAGAATCAAATCTGATCGTGCAAGTGGTTGCCCAAACCGATCCAAAAGTGACTGAAATCTGCAAACAACAATCGATCGATCCCGCTCAGGCAATGGGCGGCGGGAGATTTATGTGGCAGGCTAATCTCGATGATGTACCACCAAATGAAGATTATGGGGCGGTACTAATTGACGTTCCCGACGACGAGACAAGAATATCTGGTAGACTAATTCGCGATCGAGGTTATGTCGAAAAGATCCCCGTGATCTCCCGCTATTGGTTTGGGCAAGACGGCATCTTGACGATCGATACCGAATACGACAATAATCAAGGTCAAGAACGCTGTTGGTTCATCAACGACGATTTTCGCATCCGCGTCAGCAGTGTCCGCACAATGGACGGCGTAAACCTCACCACCTACTGCTCAGAACGTCGCTGCATCAGTGATGATACCTTGAATAAAATGATCGATCGTAATTTAGCAAGAGTTTAAATAGTGGTTTAGTGGTTTAGTGAACAGATATGTAGGTTGGGTTGAAGAATGAAACCCAACACACTTCTCCCAGTCTCCCAGTCTCCCAATCCCCCAGTCCCCCCGTCTCCCCGTCCCCCAATCCCCCACCTTGAACGCCGCCCAACAAGCCACCAACATCCCCCTCACCACCAAAATCGCCTCTGCTGTCAGTCTATTTCGGAGTGAGTTTCCCGATGCAAAAGTGGACCTCAAACCTTGGGCGGAAGATAGTGGTACCCAAGAATTAGTCGATCCTGATTCGATCGATTTTAGCTTCCATTTTCCTGGCTGGAGTCGGCGGTGGCAGAGTCGGAGTGTCTTAGTCCAAATTCGATTTTATGAAGACAAGCTGGAATCTACCCGCAATTTTATCGGGCTGGAAGTAGCTGGATTTGATTATCGGGGCAAACAGTGGCGACTTTCCACCGTCAATGATTGGCAATTTGAAGGCGATCTTCAACCTCAACCAGAAATAGCCGAGAAATTAAAACAATTTTGTCGCCAGATCTTTGAATTATTTAGTGTGGGTTGATTCACATACTACACCAATAAAAAATATTAGTAATTAGCCTAGATCTAGGGTACCCATTAAGGGCACCCCTACAAGTTATCTGTAGGGGTGCCCTTAATGGGTACCCTGGAGTTGTCGCAGTAATAGCAACTATTTTAGTGCGTTACCCTTGCGGGATGACACACCCTACCGCTAAACCACCAATTAAAAATCGATCGAATAGCTGCTAAAATCTCTGTCTACATGTTGCAATCCAGTTTTCACACCGCTGCGCCGAATTCCGCCAGTTTTGATATCAAAACCAACAATTTCTCCACCTAATTCAGGTACGATCCGACAAGCATAGAGTTGAGCAGTTTCTGGTAAGAATACCTGTGGACTCCCTACCGAAAAGTCAAACAGAGAAGGGGCTGTGATGGCGTGTAAACCGCCACTTTGTCCAGTACTGGGTGCGAAGTCATATTTTGCCCATGAACTGTAGACTAGAGCGTAATCATCCACTCCAGATCGATACAACTGCGGTACTTCCATTTCAGCATAGAAGCCAGGATGACAGATCGGCGGCAAGTATTCCCATTCTTCAAAACTATTATTTTTAGCTTTGAGCAGCGCGATTGCTCCCTTTTTACCCAATGGCTGAGTCGAATCTTTTGCCGACAACAGCATATAAATTTGCTCCTCGTGGCGGAATAAAAATGGATCGCGCCAAGCGTGAATTGTCAAATCGCAAGGTACATGATTTAGCTCGTAGGGAGCATGTGGCTGAATCCGAATATTCGGAATCCGAAACCACCTGTCGAAACTCTGGATATGATGTGTAAATGCTACCCCAATATTCTGGGTCATTCCATCATCTGTCCCTTGATTTCTGGATGTATAAAACATCAAAAATCCGCCGTCGATTTTGAGAATATCGCCACTCCAAATCGAAGTGTCGTCCCATCCATGTGGATCTGCACCCAATACCCTGTCGCTAATCCAATCGATCGTCAAAAAATCTTTGGTAGTCGCATATCCCACCTGTGAACTAAAATGATGCTGATCCTCAGCCACTAAAGATCGCTCGGCATTGAGATAAAATAAATGAAAAATTCCGGTTTCTGGGGCAAAGTAATACCAAAAGTCCCAGACGTGACGGTGAGGATGCTGGAGAGTCGGATAGCTAGATTCTGGCGCGAGGGTGAGCATTTTCTACCAATTCAAAATTCAAGATTGGGTGGTTAATTCAAGTCAAAGTGAGCGCAGTCAAGTTTCTTGCGAAGAGGGCAAGAATTTTCGACTGCAACAATGGAGCGGATCGATGGAATCGCGGGCACCGCTCACCAATTATTCAGCTTAAGAATAATGAATGATTTCGGCTAAATAAGTTTCAATTTTTGCTGAAATTTTATCTTGCGACTTTCACTATCTTTCGTCAATCCGTTATTTAGCCGATTGTTACAAGTAAATAAGTATATGTACCTATCAAACAAAAAGCTTGAAACGAAGTTACCTAGTCAATTTTTACCATACATTGAAAATTATTTGTAAATATAAAAATCAATATTTGGAGCAATCCTAAATTGGTAATTGACTGTGACAGATGTATCCGCTAGGAAGCAGAAAATCTAGACATTTTTAGCATACCCACTCGATCGACATAAGCGATCTATTTTTAAACCAGATTTTGGAAATTTCTATTCCCCCAATCCCCGATTCCCCTTCACAATGATAGATAACGAGTAGCGAGAAAATGCATGAAGCGACAATCTCTCATTATTGCCATCATCGTCGGAATTATTTCCTTGTTCATAGTGGGGACAAATGCCTATGGATGGATATCGGTACATCGATCGATCCGACTAGTCGATCGAAATCGTCCCCAGCCGCCAGCTTCAGCCATCTTCATCCCCAAAAACTCCCCAGCAGCAATCTCGCTAATCGCAAATATTGATGAACTAGGAGATTTAAACAGTCTGGCAATACCAACGGCGAAGCAGAACACCGCACGTCAAGCAATTAGAAAGTGGCAGCAGCAGCTTGGCGATCGACTACACTTGAATTATCGACGGGAAATTGCACCGTGGTTGGGTGAAGAAATCACAGTTGCCATCACAGATCTAGATTTTGACAGATTACCTCAAAATGGCTCTCAACCTGGATATTTAGCCGTTCTGAGTAGTCGCAATCCCGAAGTTAGCAATCGGCTCATTCAAGCCTGGTGGGATCGACAAATTGCCGACAACAGCTTAAAAATTGAAACATACCAAGGCGTAAAACTTGCCGATAATCGCCGCGACAAGATTGCCAGCGCGATTGTGAACGATCGATATGTCCTCTTTGCCAATCACCCCAAAGTTCTCCGAGCAGCCATCGACAATCTCCAACCGCC